>NZ_JBEZWX010000034.1:0-74208 GCF_040637635.1 Streptomyces sp. NPDC028635
CCGTCCTCGGTCCGGCCGGCCGTTCCCCGGTACGGCGCCCTGTGCCGGTGCCGGACGCTGCGGGCGGACACCCCCCACCCCGGCCCCTTGCCGCCGTACGCGCGTGCGGCTGCGCCGTGGTGCTCCGCATACCCTCGTGCGTATGAGTTCCCGTGCGTCGACCCGTCCCGTGGGATCCGTCACGCGGGGGACCACCAATCCGAATCGGTTGCGGCGGATGGATCGGTGGATCGCGGCCGTGCAGGGGGCCGAGCTGCGGCGGGCCGCGGAGCCCGTGGCGGTCGACCTGGGGTACGGGGCCGCGCCCTGGACGGCCGTGGAGCTGCTGACACGGCTGCGGACGGTCGCGCCACGCGTGCGTGTCGTCGGTGTGGAGATCGAGCCCGCCCGGGTCGCGGCGGCGCTGCCGTACGAGCGGGAGGGGCTGGTCTTCCGGCACGGCGGCTTCGAGGTGCCGGTGCCGGGGCGTCCCGCGCTGATCCGTGCCGCCAACGTGCTGCGGCAGTACGACGAGGGTGAGGTCGCCGGCGTGTGGCAGCGGCTGTGCGCGCGGCTCGCGCCGGCCGAGGGCGGCTTCGGCGGCGGGCTGCTGGTGGAGGGGACCTGCGACGAGATCGGACGCCGCCACGTGTGGGTCGCGCTCGGGCCGGAGGGGCCGCGCACGGTCACCTTCGCGACCCGGCTGGGCTCCCTGGAGCGTCCGTCGGATCTCGCGGAACGGCTGCCGAAGGCGCTCATCCACCGCAACGTTCCCGGTGAGCCGGTGCACGCCTTCCTGCGGGACTTCGACAGGGCCTGGGCGGCCGCCGCGCCCTACGCCTCCTACGGCGCCCGGCAGCGCTGGATCCGTGCGGTGCGCGACCTCACGGCCGACTGGCCGGTCGTGGACGGGCCGGTGCGGTGGCGGCAGGGCGAAGTCACCGTGACCTGGGCGGCCTTGGCCCCTCGCCACTGATGCAGCGTCTTCGACCAGCGGTTTCCTTGGGACGTGTCACTTGATCGGGTGAGTGTGGCGGTGGGTGGAACGATCTCCGGGGGCCGTACGTCGAACGGGCAGAGAGATCGTCTCGGACGGCTGGGGGGCCGGGCCGGGCGGGAGCGGGGGGCCGGGAAGCACTGCCTCTGTCGCTTTTCGCACGGGCATGGCACGATCCCTCCGGCACCGATAAGTTACTGACGGTAAATCAGGTATGGGGGATGAGGTATGGCAGCGGGCAAGCGCAGCCTGATCGCGGCGGCAGTGACCGTGGTCTGCGCCGTCACCGTGCTGGCGGCACCGGGCATGGCCTTCGCGGCCCCCTCCCCCACCCCGACACCCTCCACGTCGCCGGTCGTTCCCGCGAACAAGGACCTGGAGGCCGTCCGCCAGCGGCTCGAGAAGCTCTACCACGACGCGGCCGTCGCCACCGACGCCTACAACGCCGCGGAGGAGAAGTCGCAGCAGCAGTCCGCGCAGATCGTCGAGCTCACCAAGCAGATCGCCCAAGGGCAGCAGCGCCTCGACCGGTTGAAGGACCGCGCCGGCGCAGCCGCCCGCGCCCAGTACCGCACGGGCGGGCTGCCGACCGAGGCCCAGCTGGTGCTCAGCGACGACCCGCAGCAGTTCCTCGACGGCACCGGGCTGCTTCTCCAGGGCCAGCGGGCCACCAAGGGCCTGCTCGGAGAACTGGCCCGTACGCAGGAGGACTTGAAGCAGTACACCGCAGACGCCTCCGAACGCTGGCGCCAGCTGGAGGCGAACCGGAAGGCCAAGGAGACGGCCAAGCAGAAGATCACCCAGCAGATCGCCGAGGCCGAGAAGCTCGAGTCCCAGCTGGAGGCGAAGGAGAAGGCGCGCCTGGCCGAGCTGGAGCGGCAGGCCGCGGCCAAGGCGCAGACCGCCTGGCTGGACACCGGGATACTCAAGGACGTCAAGGCCGACGCGAGTGAGCGGGGCCGGCAGGCCGTGGCCTTCGCGACGGCCCAGATCGGCAAGCCTTACGAATGGGGCGCCGAGGGCCCGCGGACCTTCGACTGCTCCGGGCTGACGTCGCAGGCCTGGGCACACGCCGGGCAGCCCATCCCGCGGACCTCGCAGGAGCAGTGGGCCCAGCTGAAGCATGTCGACATCAAGGACATGCGGCCCGGCGACCTCATCATCTACTTCGACGACGCCAGCCATGTCGGGATGTACGTCGGCGACGGCACGATCGTGCACGCCCCGCGCCCGGGGCGCACGGTGACCCTCACCGGCGCGGGGACGATGCCCATCCTGGGCGTCGTGCGGCCAGACATGTAGGCGTCTCGTGGGGCACGCCGCCGTGGACACGGGGAACGCCGCCCGTGCGGCCGCCTCGCGCTCGAGCGCGCGAGCGTCGGGCCGGGCCCGTCGGGCGGTTGACGCCCGGGCGGGCGAGCGTGGCGGGAGGTCCGTGGGTGGTTGACGCCGGGCGGGCGAGCGTGGGGGAAGGGCCGTGGGGCGGCTGACGCCCGGCCCGGCGCGCGTGGCGCAAGGGTCGTGGGTGGTTGACTCCCCGGCGGCGCGCGTGGCGCAAGAGTCGTGGGGCGGCTGACGCCCGGGCCGGCGCGCGTGGCGCAAGGGTCGTGGGGCGGCTGACGCCCGGGCCGGCGCGCGCGTGCGCAGGGCCACCGGGAGGCCGAGGCGTGCGGGTGTGGCGGCGCAGGACCCCCTCAGTGGCTGACGCCCGGGGCCGCGAGCGTGCGCAGGGCTGCCCGGGCGTCGAGGCCCGCGGGCGTGGCGGCGCAGCCCCGGGGCCGCGACACCGGGGCGCCCGAGCGGGACGCCGCCCCCGGGCGATGGGCTCGCAGGCTCCTGCGCAGGAACCCCCGAGCCCCTGCGCAGCGGGCCGGGGGCAGGGCCCCCGGACAGCCGGCTTCCGGTCGCGGCGGCGCGTTCCGCGTCTCGTCGGGTGGGCTCGGTCAACGCCCCTCGCTCGTCTGCGTGACCCACCGCACGGGCGCCCAACACCCCTGTAAGGCACGTCACGTGAGCCACGGCACGTGGATCAAGGGGCCTGGGCGCCGCCGACGTGACGTTCGTCATCCCCTTTGCGCGTCCCGCCTGTCCAACTGCGGTACGGAACGCGGCATATGACGGTGGTCTTCGGCCGAGCGACGTGCCTCACACCATTCCTTTACCGCGCTCCCACCCGCTATGGTCCCCGTCGGTGGATCGAGGACCCTCGCCCCACCATGCCCTCGGGGGGAGGGAAGGAACCCAAGACAATGCCCGTACCCGTACCGCGGCCCAGGGCGATCCCGGCCGTGGAGAGTGGTCAGGCGCCGGCCGTCCGTCGAGGCGGCCCCTCCAAGGAAGAGACCCCGCGCAAGGAAGCCACGGTCGTCGACAACGCCGCCACCACCCACCACAACCTCACACTGCTGCTGATCGAGGACGATCCCGGCGGTTCGCCGATCGTGCCCGATCTGATCGACTCGGCCGGCAAGCCGATCCGCGTGCGCACCGCCCGCAACCTCACCGAGGCCGAGCGGCTGCTCACCGACGACGTCCACTGCATCCTGCTGGACCTCGCCCTGCCGGCGCCCGGCAGGACCGCCGACGCCGGCGGTGACCACGACGAGCTCGCCGTGCTCAAGCACGTGCTGGAGCTCGCGCCCCGGCACGCCGTGCTCGCGCTGACCTCCTCCAGCGACGCCGAGCGCGGCGCCGAGGCCGTGCGCGTCGGCGCGCAGGACTACCTGTTCCGCGACGAGCTGGACGGGCGGCTGCTGAGCCGCGCGATCCGCTACGCCGTCGAGCGCAAGCGGTCCGACACGGCCGAGCGCAAGCTCGCCGAGGGAAGGCTGCGCGCCCAGGAGAACCGCCGGCTGGAGCGGGGCCTGCTGCCCACGCCGCTGCTGGACGGCTCCTCGCTGCGCTTCGCCGCCCGCTACCGCCCCGGCCGCTCGCGCGCGCTGCTCGGCGGGGACTTCTACGACACCGTCCGCACCCCGGACGGCACCGTGCACGCGATGATCGGCGACGTCTGCGGGCACGGCCCGGACGAGGCGGCGCTCGGCGTGGAGCTGCGCATCGCCTGGCGGGCGCTGACCCTGGCCGGGCTGTGCGGTGACGAGCTGCTCGGCACGCTGCAGGAGGTGCTGGAGCACGAGCGCGGCGACGACGAGATCTTCGCCACGCTGTGCACGGTGGACATCACCCCGGACGGCCGCCGCGCCGGCCTCTGCCTGGCCGGCCACCCGTCCCCGCTGCTGCTGCGCCCCGGCGCCCGGCCGCGGCTCCTGCCGTACGACAACAACGGGCCCGCGCTCGGTCTGCTGCCGGGTGCGCGCTGGCCCCGGATGCATGTGGACCTGGGCGCCGAGTGGAGCCTGATGCTCTACACCGACGGCCTGATCGAGGGCCGTATCGGCGAGGGCCGGGAGCGGCTCGGCCAGGACGGCATGGTCGACATGGTCGCCCGCCGCTACGCCGAGGGCCTGCGTGGTGAGGACCTGATCCAGAGGGCGGTCACGGAGGCCCGGGAACTGAACGGCGGCGAGCTGACCGACGACGTGGCGGTGGTCCTGCTGGACCGCCTCTCCTGAGGCAGCCCCGCCCGCGCTCCCGGGCCACCGCCCCCGGCGCGGGGGCTACCGCCCGCCGTTCCACGGGCCGTACGGGCCGTCGCTGCTGGAGCCGCGGCCCCGGCGGCGGGGGCTGACCTGCGCGAGGGCGGGGCGCACGTCGACGAAGAAGACGATGGACGCGACGAGCCCGGCGAGCTGGAGGAACAGCATCGGGACCAGCAGGTTCACCGCGACGGCCACGCCGAGGATGATCAGCCAGAAGCCCTTGTTCTGCTTGTCGGCGGCGCGGTAGGCGTCCTCACGGAACAGCGCGGCCATCACGAAGGCCACGACAGCCATCGCCAGCATCGCGAGGTACAGCAACCACATGAACCCCGCGAAACCCTGCATCAGCACAACGTCCACCACCCGACTCGGCTCGTCGATACGCGGTCACCGTACCCGTAGAACGGGCCGGACACCCCCAGGGTGCCCGGCCCGCGGAACTGCCGCCCGTGACGCCGCTTACTCGGCGGCGGGGGTCGTCTTCTTCGTGGTGGTGGTCTTCTTGGCGGGCGGGGCCTTGCGGACCGCCGCCTTCTTCGCGCCCGGCTCCTCGGCCGGCGAGGCGACCGGCGTCTCGGCCGGCTTGACCTCGACCGGCTCGGGGTTCGGCTCGACGGCCACGGCGAGGTCCACGACCTCGTCGGCGGCCTGGCCGCGCCAGGTCCGCACGGCCTGCTCGCCGTGCTCGGCGACCTTCTCGTAGGCCTCGCGGGCCTTCACGGCGTACTCGGCGGCCACGCCGACGCCGCGCAGGGCGAAGTCCTGGGCGCTCTCGCCGATCTTCTTCAGGTCGCCGTCGAGGGAGCCGATGAACTCGGTGACCTTGGTCTGGAGGGTCTCCTGCGTCTCCTTGACCCGGGCGGTGGCCCGCTCCTGGACGACCTTGGGGTCGGTGTTGCGGACGGCCTCGAAGCGGGCCGGCGCCTGCTCGCGCAGCTGCTCGACCAGGGCCGGCACCTTCTTGGCCTGCTGCAGCGCCAGGTCGGCGGTGCCGGCGGCGAAGTAGAGCGGGGTCGGGTCGCTGAGGGTCTTGCGCAGGTCGTCGGTGATGGCCATGGTGAGGGTCCTCCCGGAATTCTTTCGGATGAGGGTCTGTGGGGTCCGCAGCCGGCGGCCGGGTGTTCCCTGGTCCGGTCAACCGGCCGTCTGCTGCGGTCCCGCGTCGTGTCCGCCGACCGTGCGGGGGTCGTGTACGGCGGCGTCGCCCTGGTCGGCCTGCTCGGCGCCGTCGGGGCCGCCGAACCCGTTCTCCTTGCGGAACGACTCGTAGATCTGCAGCAGCACCTGCTTCTGCTTCTCGTTGAGCGAGGGGTCGGCGAGGAGGACCGCGCGGGTCTCGACCTCGTCCCGGTCCCGTTCCGCGTCGAGGATGCCGGCGCGCACGTACAGCGTCTCGGCGGAGATCCGCAGGGCCTTGGCGACCTGCTGGAGCACCTCCGCGCTGGGCTTGCGCAGCCCGCGCTCGATCTGGCTCAGGTACGGATTGGACACCCCGGCGGCCTCCGCGAGCTGCCTGAGCGACAGCTGCGCGGTGCGCCGCTGTTCGCGCAGGTACTCACCGAGATTGCCGACGTTGAGCGATGCCATGCCTCCACCATGCCGCACCGCGCTAACTATTGCAAGCAACTGCTTGCAAGCGTGTAACGCGCGTCGGGGCCGCGGAGCCGTGCCGCGCGGGTACCCACGGGAGGGCGCGGCGTGGAGCGCGACACCCACTTTTTTGTGGGGACTTGGCAGCACGGCCCGCTCCCCCGAGGCTGAACGACGTGATCAGCGGGCCTCCGCGAGCCGGTCCAGGCGGCGGTGGCCCCAGGTGGAGAGGGGGGTCAGCGCCTCGGCGAGCTCACGGCCGGCGGCGGTCAGGACGTACTCGGTCTTCGGCGGCAGGACGTCGTGGACCTCGCGGTGGACAAGACCGTCCTCCGTCATCTCGCGCAGCGCCTGGGTCAGCACCTTCTCGGTCAGGCCCGGCAGCCGGCGCCGCAGCTCTCCGGGACGCCGCGGGCCGGACTCCAGCAACCACAGCAGCGACGACTTCCACTTGCCGTCGATCACGGCGAGCGCGGCGTTCACTCCGCAGGACTGCTGCTGCGGCACCGTCCGTTTGCTGGTCATCTTCCCCCCTTGTCATGAAGTACCCATTGTCGATCAGGGAGTTGAGCCATGTCCACGCACGCCCGGCACCACCAGCCGGCCACCGTCACCGTCCTCGGCCTGGGACCGATGGGGCAGGCGCTCGCCGGCGCCTTCCTCGACGCCGGCATCGCCACCACCGTGTGGAACCGCACCCCCGGCCGCGAGGCCGGACTGCCCGGCCGGGGAGCGCGGGTCGCCGGCAGCGCACGGGAAGCGGTCGCCGCGAGCACGCTGACCGTCGTCTGCGTGGTGAACTACGACGCCTCCGACGCGGTCCTGCGCGACGAGGAGGTCACGGCCGCCCTCAAGGGCCGTACCGTCGTGAACCTCTCCGCGGACACCCCGGCGCGGGCCCGGGACACCGCCGCCTGGGCCGAGCGGCACGGCATCCGCTATCTGGACGGCGCGATCATGACCCCGGCACCGAGCATCGGCACCCCGGACGCGGTGTTCCTGCACAGCGGGCCGCGCGAGGTGTACAACGCGTGCCGGCCGGTGCTGGCGGCGCTCGGCGGCACGCACACCCACCTCGGGGAGGAGCCGAGCCGGGCCGCCGCCTACGACATCGCGCTGCTGGACGTCTTCTGGACCGCGATGGCGGGGTACGCGCACGCGCTGGCCGTGGCCCGGGCGGAGGGCGTCAGCGGGCGGGAGCTGGCGCCGTTCGCGCAGGGCATCGCGACGATCCTGCCGCCGCTGTTCGAGGAGTTCGCCGAAGACGCGGACGACGGCACCTACTCGGGCGGGATCAACCCGATCACCTCGGCCGCCTCCACGATGGCCCACGTCGTGCACGCCTCCGAGGACCACGGCATCGACGCGAGCCTGATGCGGGTGATCGAGGGCCAGGCCCGGCGCGTCATCGCCCGGGGCCACGGCGGCGACGGCTTCATCCGCGTGACGGATCTGCTCTCGCGGGGCTGACGCGGGCCACACCCAGGGGTGGCGGCCCAGCCCTGCCGGGGCGCAGCCCGCGCCCCCACGGGTGGCGGACGCAGTCCTGCGGGGCGCAGACCGCGCCCCACGGGTGGCGGCCTCAGTCCCGCCCGTGTCCCCGGTGCCAGTCCCGGAGCGCTTCGGTGATCCCCGGTTCGCCGGGTACGTCCATCAGGCGCAGGGGTTCGCGGGCGCGGCCCAGGGCGCGGCCGATGCGGTGGGCGGCGGTGCGCAGGTCGTCCGCGGTGGCGTCGGGGGGCAGGGCGAGGGCGGCGCGCAGGACGTCGGGGTAGACCGACTGCGCGTACTCGAAGGCCAGATAGATGCCCAGGTCGTCGTGGAGCCCGGCGGTCAGGTCCGGCCGGTCGGCCGCGGTCATCGCTTCGGCCCACAGCGCCGTCATCCGGGCCTGCTCCTCCTTGTCGTAGCCCATGCGGACGACGTGGGTCGCCAGGTCGTGCAGGGGGTCGCCGAACGACGCGAGTTCCCAGTCGATGACGGTGATCCGGTTGCGGCGGACCACGACGTTGGCCCGGTGGACGTCGGTGTGCAGCAGCACGAAGGGGCGCCGGGCGAGCCGGTGCCGCCCGTGCGCGAAGCGGGTCATGGCGTCCTCGGGGATGCCGAGGGCGTCGAAGAGGGCGCCGAAGCGGTCGCGGTGGGGCCGGTGGACGCGCTCCTCGGTGAACGCGGCGAGCCGGCGCAGGAAGCCGTCCCCGTCGCCGTCGGCCGGCCAGTTCGCGGGCAGCGGGAGCAGCCGCCCGGCCGGGATCCGGGTGAGGCGGGCGAAGAACCGGGCGAACTGCCGCATCAGGTCCTCGCCGACACGGCCGCGCGGGTTGCGTTCGCTGAGCACGGTGCCGCGGCGGTAGGCGTGCAGGGAGTGGTCGCCGTCCAGGACGGCCAGGCAGCGCGGCACCTCCGGCAGATACCGGCAGACCACGCGCAGCACGTCACCCTCGCGCGGCCACAGACGCGGCACCACCTCGACGGTCTCGCGCGGCACCCGGTACTTCAGCGGTGCGAACGGCACCGTGCCGAGCAGGAGCGCGGGCACGACGCCGCACCGCAGGACGTGGTTGGTGTTGTGGTGGCCGCTGAGCGTCTCGCCCCGGCCGCGCACGGCCCGCTCGATGTGGCGTTGCAGCAGGGCCGTGCGTGTTTCCCGGGCCGGCCGGGACAGAGGGGGCATGGCGGCAGAGGGTAGTGGCCGGCGGCCGCCCCGGCGGGGACGACCGCCCCGGCAGCGCCCGTTCGGGTCAGCCGCCGGCGCGGGCGGACGCCCGGACCGCGGTCAGCAGCGGTTGCAGCGAGCCGATCATCCGGCTGACGCCCGCCTCGGTCAGCAGGTGCGCCTTGCAGGCGTTGCGGGCGTAGCCGAGGAAGGGCACGCCGGCGGCGGTGGCGGCGTCGTGGTCGGAGGGGGAGTCGCCGATCATCAGGGCGTCGCCGGGGGCGGCGCCCAGGGCGTCCAGGGCGCGGTCGAGGCTGTGCGGGTGCGGCTTGAGCAGGCGCAGGTCCCGGGTGCGGCCGTAGACGTGGGGGGCGAAGCAGGGCAGCAGGCCGCGGCCGGCGAGGTAGGAGGTGACCGCCCGGGGCGAGTTGTTGCTGGTGACGGCCATGCGTGAGCCCACGGCCGTCCAGGTGCGGACGAGCGGGTCGGCCCAGGGGGTCGGCATCGCCGACGCGGCGGCCGTCAGCTCCTCCTGGGTGAGGCACTCCTCGAGGTCCGCGACCAGGTCGCCGCCGGGGTGGCGGCGGTCCACCGCGCGGAGCACGACATGCGGGTCGGACGAGGCGCGTTCGGCGTCGTCGAGCAGGCCGCCGATGCCCTGCCGCGCCAGCCGGCCGACCAGTTCGTCCGCCACCTCCCGGGCGGGGTGGGAGGCGAAGAGCCGGCACAGCGGCCCGTCGAAGTCCCACAGCACCACCTGCGCCCGGGCGACCGTGTCACGCAGCCATCCGGTCTCTTCCGGCTTCGCTTCCGTCTGCGTCGTGTCAGAAGTCACGAGGAGAGTGTCAGGTCCCGGGTGATGGTTTCCCAGAGGGCGTCGAACCACTTCTGGGATTCCTCCACGAACGCCGCGTCGCGCCGGCCGCTGCCGCGGTGGAAGGAGAACAGCAGGGACTTCGAGCCCAGCGCGTCGTACATGTCGAGCATCTGGCCCACGTACTCCTCCTCGCGGCGGGTCAGGACGTAGTAGCCCATCAGCGCTTCCTCCGCGTTGAGCAGGTACAGCTTCACCGGCGGGGTGAAGGTCAGGGCGCGGAAGGTGACGTGGACGTCGATGCCGTGCGTGGCGCGCAGGGCGTGCAGGTTGTGCCGGAGCACCTGGCCCTGGGCGTTGCGCATGGCCAGCCAGCGCTGGTGCACGGAGTCGTCGTCGCCCTCGACGGCGACGGGGAAGGCGAGGGTGATGTCCCGGGAGGGCAGCAGGACGCGGACGTCGATCGACTGCGGATGGATGCGGCCCTCGTGGATCAGGCGCAGCGGCTCGGCGAGGGCGAGCATGAACGTCTCGGCGGTGTGGGAGAGCACGTCGATGCGGACGTGGGGTGCGGCGAACGCCTCGACCAGCCGGGGCGCCAGGCCCACCATGGTCGGCTGCGGCTCCTCCGAGGCCACGGGAGGTTCGGCGATCCGTGGCGGGCTGCCCTTGCTGACGTTGGTCAGCAGGCCGTCCTCCTGCAGCGCGCGCAGGGCCTGGCGTACGGTGCCGCGCTCGACCCCGAACTCCTCCGCCAGCTCGGCCTGGGTGGGCAGGCGGTCGCCCGCCTTGAGGTCGCCGCTGCGGATGCGTTCACGCAGCGTGTCGGCGATCTCCTGGGGCGTGGACCGTCGGCTGCCGTTCACTGCCACGTTCTCCTGGGTCACGACCAAACGCTACAACTCCAATCCATCTGACGGGAGTTGTCGGAAACCTGTTTATGAGTAGCTGCCAAGTGGGGACAACTCTATCAAAGTTGGTTGCCAACTTCCCCAAGTTGGCGGAGGGTTTGCCTCCGCCGGCCGGCCGTCCGAAGGGGGAACCACCATGCCCGTCCTCACCCTCCTGTGCGCCGTCTTCGCGGTCGGCGTCGAACAGACCATCCAGTGGCGCTACGGCACCGCGGGAGCCGTCGGCCTGGTCCTGCTCAGCGTCGGCATCAAGGCCCGCAGGCCGGCCCTCAGCTCGGCCGGCGCCGTGGTGCTCGCGCTGCTGGTCGCCGGCCCCGCGCTCACCTCGTGAGCACCGGTTCGTGCCGCCCCGCGCGGATCAGCCGCAGCGGCTTGCCGAGGGCCCACAACTTCCCGCCATCTTGCGACAGTTACCGGGCCGATGGTTATGAACCCCTCCCAAGTGGAGATGAGTACAGTGAAGTTGGCGGCCAACTTGGCCCACATGGTCAGAACATTCAGGGGTTGGCCGCACCCGTTCCGTCCAGTCGACCGAGCGGGCTCCCCTCCGGAGGGGAGCCGGGAGCCCGACCGGTCAGCACCGCCGCACCACTCACCATCACCACCACAGTCACAGTCACAGTCACAACTGAACAGCTCGCTACGGATGCAGCGCGCGGTCACGTCGCCGGCAGGAAGGAGCAGACCTCAGAACACGTCCGGGCACCACGGCCGCCGGGACGTACGCAGCAGGGCGTCGGCCACCTGGGCGGCGCCCGCTCGTTCTTCCCGGACCCGGCCCAGCGCCGCCAGCCGCACCGCCGACGCGTCCCCCAGCCACAGCGAGCCCAACTCGCCCACGCCCAGTGTGAGATCGGCCGCCAGCGAGGTCGGCTCCACCGACACGCCCTGCGGGGAGGCGTCCAGCAGATACCGGCCGCCCGCCAACCCCTGCCGGTCGACGACATCGAGCACCAGCGCGCCGGTGCCCTCGTAGGTGCGCGCCCGAAGCGCCTGCGCGACGTCCAGCAGCCGCACCCACATCCAGTCCGCCTGCGTGGTGATCGCGGCCGCGCGCGGGTCGGGCAGCAGATCCGGCAGCAGGTCGTCGGGGGCCCGGCTGCCGCTCTTGACCTTCACGATCCAGTCGATGGAGCACAGATAGCGCCACAGCGCGCGTTCGGCGGCCGGGGTCGTCGCGATCAGCCGCCGCACCGTCGCCGTGTTCAGCGGCTGCTTGGCGTCCCCCCAGGTCTCGTCGCACTCGTACGTCACCAGGCCCTCGACCTCTCCGCCCGAGGAGCGGTAGACGGCGTAGAAGGGCTCCTTCCACGTGGCGTGGAAGCGCACCGCGCCCGTGTGCAGCTGCCACCACAGCTCGCCCCGGCTGACGACACCCGGCCGGATGCGGCGCAGCCGCTCGTGCAGCTCGGGGCCGAGCTTGCGGACGTCCTCGCCGTCCACGAGGTCGATACGGCCGCCGTCGTCCGGGCCCGCCCAGCGCGGGTCCAGCCCGGCGCGCGGCACGTCGATCGTCCACTCGGCGGTCGTGGTGGCCGCGCCGAAGCCGTACCGGCCGTAGATCGGGTACTCGGCGGCGATCAGCGTCGCCACGACGTCACCGCGCTCCTTCGCGGCCGCCAGGTCCCGGTTCATCATCCGGGTGAGCAGGCCGCGCCGGCGGTGGGTGGGGCTGACGGTGACGTTGGAGATCGCGTCGGCCCGCACCGGCGCACCGCCGACGGCCGTGACCTCCTGCTCGAAGGACCGGAAGGTGGCCACGCAGCGGCCGGCGTCGAACGCCCCCAGCAGCCGCCCCGGCACGAACTGCCGCCGCCGCGCCTCGAGGATCTCCGATGTGATGTCCGGCGCGGTCAGGAACCCGGTGTCCAGGGCCCGTTGCCAGTCGGCGAACTCGTCGTCGGTGATCGCCCGTACGTCGATGTCGGAGCTGCGGTGGGTCATGAGGCCCACGGTAGGTGTGCGGCGCTCGAGGTGTCGCGCGGTTTTCCCGGCCCCCCGGCAGCCGACCACCCAGCACTCCGGCACCCCGGCCCCGGCAGCCCGGCAGCCGGCACTCCGGCACACCGCCAGTCGGCGCCCCGGCACCCCGGGAGCCCGCCCGGCACCGGTCCCCCGCCGGCCGCGTGCCGTGTCCCGGGCGGACCGGCCGGGCTCCCGCCCCGGCGGGCCCGTACCGGCGGAACGTCACATCAGCAGATCGTCGACCTGCGCTTCCCCGTCACGGTAGCGGCGGGCGATCTCCGCGCTGCAGTCGTCCGCCGTGCGCTGGAGGCGGTGCCGGCGGCGCGAGACCTGCTGCTCGTAGCGCACCAGGCGGGCCATGGCCTCGTTCAGTTCCTCGTCGGTGCGGGCCCCCAGGTCCGACAGCTCGACCTCGGCGAGCATCTCGGCCGCCAGCAGCCCGTACTCCTCGTTGTGCGGGGTGCCCACCGTGACGTGACGGGCGGAGGAGCGGTGCCGGGCCGGGGCGTCGGTGAGGATCTCCGGGAGCCGCTCGACGACGGACGGCTCGCCGACGGCGACCACTGTCGCGGGGGCGCGCCGCAGCAGCTCCGCGCGCAGGATGTCGATCCGCCCCTGCAGCAGCCGCCGTACATAGCTGAGGTCCGCCTCGTCGCGCTGGGCGTCACGGCGCAGGGTGCGCAGCTCCGGCAGGCTCAGCGGGGTCAGGTCCCCTTCGGGGGGCCCGGCCGGCAGCCGCGGTCCCTCGGTCTCGCCCTCGGCGCACGGCGCGTCCGGGTCGCCGGTGCGTTGTGCGGGCGGGCGCGGGGCCGTGGTCCTCGCCCCGCGCGCGGGTGCGACAGCCCCGGGCGGCTGCCCGGTACTCGGTGTGCTCATGTGCCTCAACCGTCCCCTCGACCGGCGTGTGCCAGCATCGTGCCACCCCGCGTGGCCGCTGTGTGACCGAGTGCCCCCGAACGGCCCCACATGGCGGGACACGGACCAAAAACAAGCCCCGTAAGGCCCCGCGGAGGCCCCCGCGGGGCGCGGCCGGGCGGCCCGGCATGATGGTCGTATGCGAGCAGTGGTGCAGAGGGTGGACGGTGCGAGCGTCGTCGTGGACGGCGAGACGGTGGGCGAGATCAAGGGCGAGGGGCTGTGCGTCCTCGTCGGCGTCACCCACGACGACACCGAGGAGAAGGCGGCCCAGCTGGCCCGCAAGCTGTGGAGCGTGCGGATGCTGCACGACGAGAAGTCGTGCAGCGACATCGACGCCCCGCTGCTCGTCATCAGCCAGTTCACGCTGTACGGCGACGCCCGCAAGGGCCGCCGCCCCACCTGGAACGCGGCGGCCCCCGGCGACGTCGCCGAACCGCTGGTGGACGAGGTGGTCGCCCGGCTGCGCTCGCTCGGCGCGACGGTGGCGACGGGCCGCTTCGGCGCGCAGATGCGGGTGTCGCTGACGAACGACGGCCCGTTCACCGTGCTCGTCGAGGTGTAGGCCCGGCCTACGGCTCGACGACGACCTCCTGGGCCGCCGCGGTCGCACCGGCGACGAGCGGGGCGTCCACCGGGACGTTCCGCTTGACCAGCGCCAGCGCGATGGGGCCCAGCTCGTGGTGGCGCACCGACGTCGTCACGAAGCCGATCCTGCGCCCGTCGGGGCCGTCCGCGGCGAGCCGGATCTCCGTGCCGGGGGTGGGCAGATGGACCTCGCTGCCGTCCAGGTGCAGGAAGACCAGCCGGCGCGGCGGCTTGCCGAGGTTCTGCACCCGGGCGACGGTCTCCTGACCGCGGTAGCAGCCCTTCTGGAGGTGCACGGCCGTGCCGAGCCAGCCCAGCTCGTGCGGGATCGTGCGGTGGTCGGTCTCGAACCCGAGGCGGGGCCGGTGGTGCTCGACGCGCAGCGCCTCGTACGCGAGGATCCCGGCCGGCGGACCGGCCTGCCCGGCGAAGGACTCCAGCCGCTCCCGGGGCAGGAACAGATCACGGCCGTACGCCGTCTCGCGCACGACGACGCCCTCGGGGACCTCGGCGATGGACCCGGCGGGCAGGTGCACGACGGCGAAGTCGTCGGTGCGGTTCGCGACCTCCACCCGGTAGAAGAACTTCATCGACTCCAGGTACGCGATCAGCGCGTCCTCGGTGCCGGGCTCGACGTGGGCCCAGACGGTGGTGCCGTCGTCCACCAGGTACAGGGCGTGCTCGATGTGGCCGTGCGCGGACAGGATCAGGGCCTCGGTGGCCTCGCCCACGGGCAGCTCGCTGACGTGCTGGGTGAGCAGCAGGTGCAGCCAGCCGAGGCGGTCGTCACCGGTGACGGTGACGACACCGCGGTGCGAGAGGTCGACGAAACCGGTGCCGTCGGCGAGGGCGCGCTGCTCGCGGAACAGGTCGCCGTAGTGGGCGGCGACGCCTTCGTCCAGCCCCTCGGCGGGGACGGCGCCGGGCAGGGACAGCAGGGGGCTCTTCATGGCGTCAAGCCTACGACTAGGTACTTGAACCCTTGAGCTGCTGGTCCCCGGAGCAGTCCTTGCAGCGGCCGAAGATCGCGAAGTGCTTCATGTCGGTGTCGAAGCCGAACTGCTCGCGCAGCTTGGCGGTGAACTCGGCGGCCACCGACAGATCGGCCTCGATGACGTTGGTGCAGTCCCGGCAGACCAGGTGGATGTGGTGGTGCCGGTCGGCCAGGTGGTACGTGGGCGCCCCGTGCCCCAGGTGGGCGTGGCTGACCAGGCCCAGCTCCTCCAGCAGCTCCAGCGTGCGGTAGACGGTGGAAATGTTGACCCCCGACGCCGTCTTCCTCACTTCCGCGAGGATGTCGTCGGGGGTCGCGTGCTCGAGGGTGTCCACGGCTTCGAGGACAAGCTGCCGCTGCGGCGTCAGCCGGTAGCCGCGCTGCCGCAGGTCCGTCTTCCAGTCGGTGCTCACCACACCCACGAGTCTAGGACCACGGACGGCGGGACACCGGGGGCGGCTACTTGAAGAAGGCGATCCCGTCGTCCGGGAGGTCCTCCGGCAGGGCCTTCGCCCAGCGCTCGACCTCCTCGGGGGTGACGACCTTCTTCAGCTGGGCCGACATGTAGGGGCGCAGCTCGACCTCGGGGGTCTGCTTCTCGCCGACCCACATCAGGTCGCTCTTGACGTAGCCGTACAGGCGCTTGCCGCCGGTGTAGGGGCGGGAGGCGGCCGTACGCGCCACGGCGTCGGTGACCAGGTCGATCTGCGGCTTCTTGTCGGCCATCTCGCCGTACCAGACCTCGATGACGCCGTCGTCGCGGGTCATCGTGACCTCGACCTTGCGTTCGGCGTCGATCCGCCAGAAGCCGGACTCGGTCTCCAGCGGCCGCACCTTGTTGCCCTCCTTGTCGAGGACCCAGGTGCGGGAGTGGTACTCGAGGAAGTCCCGGCCGTCGTGGCTGAAGCTGACTTCCTGCCCGAAGTTGCACTTTTCCGAGCCGGGGAAGTCGTGCACGCCCGCGCCGGCCCAGTTGCCGAGCAGAAAGGCGAGCGGGACGAGGTCCTTGTGCAGGTCGGACGGGATCTCGATCATGAGCGACGGCTTTCCTGGTTCAGAGGGTCAGCGCTGGCCCTGGTACAGCTTCTTCACGGTCAGGTAGGCGAAGGCGAGGACGCCGACGCAGACCAGGACCAGCAGGGTTTCGAAGAAGATCTCCACGGGGTGCTCCTTGTGAGCGCAAGTGGGTGGTACGGGGCCGGGCCCCAGCTTACGCGGCCGGGGCCGGGCCCTCCTTGTGAGGTACCTCCTGACGGGCACCGGGCCGGGCCGCACACGGGTTCCGGGGGGCCGGCGCCCGCCTCGGCGGACGGCTCCGCCGGCCCGGCGACCCGGCTCCGTCAGCTCAGCAGCTGCCCCTGCAGGACGACCGTCTGCTGGAACGGCACGGCGGCCGCGCCGCCCTTGCGGGACTGGATCACGACGGCGAGGACGTCACCGGCGGCCAGATAGGCCTGGCGCACCTGCTCGGCACCGTAGGGCTGGGTCTCGGTGTACGCCTGCCGCGAGACCCCCTTCACCTCCGACTCCACCGGGAAGTCTTCGTCGTACACGGAGGCGGACGGCCCACGCAGCGCGTACGTCGGGCCACTGGACGTGGCGAGGCCGGGGAAGGCCTGGGCGGCCACGACCTCGGCGGTGTTGAACTGCAGCAGGTAGACGCGGGTACGCGTGCCGTCGGGAGTGGTCCAGCCACGTGCCGCGATGTGCCGCAGTCCCTGGTCGGCGAGCTTGGCGCCGATGTCCTTGTTCTTGGGCGCCTCGAATTCCCCGAGGAACGCCGGCGTCGGCAGCCAGCCGTCCGTGCCGCGCAGTGCTCTGTCCTCGGTGGCGCCTGCCGGCGCGGGCAGCAGCAGGGCGCGCAGGTCGGCGAAGTGGGAGCCGGCCTTGTTCCCCCCGGCGAGCGGACCGGGCTTCCCGGCAGGGAGCGGCGGCCTGATCAGCTCGGGGTAGTCCCAGCGACCGTCGGACGCGGTTGCCAGGCCGGGCAGCTCGGTGCGCTCCATCCGGGTGATGCCCGCTGCCGTGGCCGTCCCGACGGCTGCGCACACGACGACGGCGGCGGTCCAGCACAGAACCGCCCGCAGGACGCGCCGGTCACGGGGCGGGACAACGGAGGAAGCGGCGGAGGCGTCCACCTGTGCCGTCTCTTCACCGGCCACCTCCGCCATCTCTTCACCGGCCTGAGGCTGTTCCGTCAGCTCGCACTGCTCGGTCATACGGCCTCTCCCTGCCCGGCGATGCGGTCGAGCTGGTCGCCCAGCAGCGCCGCGACCTTCTTGCCTTCCAGCGGTTTCGCGCCCTCCGCCACGACGGTGACCAGCACGTCACCGGCGTAGGCCGAGCAGAACATGCCCTCGAGTTCCTCGTCGGTGTCCTTCGGGGTGAGGAAGCACTTGGCGTTCTTGTGTCCCTTGACGGCCGGTCCCGCCCGGTAGACGTCGAGGGCCTCCAAAAAGGCGCCCTGGAACCTGGCGATGTTCCGTACGTCGGCCGCGTTGCCCATCCGGGCCAGTTGGATCTGCACCGACGCGACACCCTCCATGTCGGCCTCCGCCGTGCCCACATCGACGTAGCTGCGCATCACCATGCCCTGGAGGCGCTGCTTGTCGATCTGCTCCTCCAGCCTTCGGCGCTGGGAACGGGGCAGCCCCCGCAGGGACTCCTTGCGCAGCGCCGTCGCCTGGGCGCCGCTGAGCTGTGCGTCGGCGCCGTACTGGCCGATGTCGGGGCCGCGGGACCAGGTGCCGCTCCCATAGGGGACGAGGAGGCCCGCGAGGCCCTGCTGCGCCGGGGCGGCGACCTTCGCCTCGGGTGTCTTCTCGGGGAACTCCCATACGGCCGCACCCGCCTGCCGGTTGGCGCCGCGCACGGTCATGACGGTCCAGCACACGCCGGACACGAGCGCGCCGGCCAGAACCAGCGAGCCGGCGACGACGGCGAGACGGCCGCGGCGCCTCTTCTCCCCTGGGTCTGAGGTGGGGGTGGGGGCAGGAATCGCCTGCGCCCCGGGTATTTCCTCAGTCACAGCCGCTCCAGCTGCCGCTTGGCCAGTTCCATGATCTTCGACTTGGAAACGGGCTTGGTGCCGTGCACCCAGATCTCCACGGCGATGTCGCCACGCCAGGCGCGCGCCTCCGCGGCGTATGCACCGCCGTCGGGGTGGTGGTAGACGTACGCCCTGCCCAGGTCGGTGCCCGGCAGCGGCCAGCCCTCGCTGTCGGCCTTCTGCTCCGCCCAGTAGAGCGCGCCGTCGGTGGAGCGTTCGGCGCCCACCGACTCCTCCTGGCGGAACTGGACGAGCCGGATGTCGACGACGTAGCCGGAACCGTCCCGCCAGCTGGTCACGGCGGCCCGCCGGAACTCGTCGGTGGCCATGCGGCCGAACGCGTCGCCCGGCTCGTCGAAGAACTCGGCGTACTGTCCGAGGCCCTGCCAGCCGTCCTGGGACTGCGACCAATCGTGCTGCTCGGCCCCGGCCGGCTTCTCCAGCAGCAGCTTGCGCAGGTCGCCGTCGGTCTTCACCTTGCGGTCCTGCGCGGCGGACAGCGGCGCGGGTGCCGGGCCGGTCGCCTGGCGCAGCACCGGCTGGGACAGCGACGGCAGCGCCGTCGGCTCGCGGTCGGCCTGGATGACGTAACCGACGCAGGTGCCGGCGACCAGGCCGAGCACCACGGCACCGGCGACGAGGAGCGCGGTGCGCCCGCGTCGGCGCCGCGCGACCGGTCTCTCCGCTGGATCTGGAACTTCCGTTTCTTCCACTACGTCCCCCCAAAGAACGTGAAGCGCGGCTTCCGCATCCGCGCCTCCCAGGAGACTCATGGTCATGCCAAGCAGTTGTAGGGCCGTTGATTACGATTCGGGCATGGCGAAGAAGCTCGTGATCAAGGTGACGGCGGGGGCCGACGCCCCGGAGCGCTGCTCACAGGCGTTCACCGTCGCGGCGGTGGCCGTGGCCAGCGGGGTGGAGGTGTCGGTGTGGCTGACCGGTGAGTCGGCCTGGTTCGCGCTGCCGGGGCGGGCCGCCGAGTTCGAGCTGCCGCACGCGGCTCCGCTGCCGGACCTGATCGACTCGATCCTGGCGGCCGGCAAGCTGACCCTGTGCACGCAGTGCGCGGCCCGGCGGGACATCACGGAGAAGGACGTCATCGAGGGCGTACGGATCGCGGGCGCGCAGGTGTTCGTGCAGGAGGCGCTGGGCGAGGAGACGCAGGCGCTCGTCTACTGACGACCGCCGGCGCCGCCCGGAGCCCGGCCTAGGGCCTGTCCTGGCGCGGGCGTTTCTTGCCGTCCAGCTCGTCCCACCACTCGTCGGACCTGGGGTCGCCGGAGGGGTCGTCCCACCAGCGGTCCTCGGGGCCGCGGCGGTTGGCGACCATCGCGGCGACCGGTGGGATGACCATGGCGAACACGCACATGCCCACCGCCGCCGGCACCGACCACAGGCGCACGAAGCCCCAGGCCATGACGAAAAGGAACAGGCAGGTTCCCATCATGGCGAAGTACACGTGACGTCGCCGTGCGTACATGCCTCCAGCGTAGATCCGGGACCCGTGGATCCGGACACGCCGATCAGGGCGCGCGAACCGGGCAGGTGAATCCGGACGACATCCGGGCACGCAGAAGGGCCGCACCCCAGGCGTCCAACCCGGGGGGTGCGGCCCTTCAGCCACTGACGGGGTACGTCAGACGGCGATGGCGACCTCGGCCAGCCCGCCCTGCTGGGCGACGACCGTGCGGTCGGCGCTGCCACCGGGCACGAGAGCGCGGAGGGTCCAGGTGCCTTCGGCCGCGTAGAAACGGAACTGTCCGGTGGCGGAGGTCGGGACCTCCGCGGTGAACTCACCGGTCGAGTCGAGCAGGCGCACGTAGCCCACCACCGGCTCGCCGTCGCGGGTCACCTGGCCCTGGATCGTGGTCTCGCCGGGCTTGATCGTCGAGGCGTCCGGGCCGCCGGCCTTCGCTCCGCACATGTCTGTCTCCTGAGGGGTCTGACCGGAAGGCCGGTCGGGTTGAGGGGTTACTTGCCGGCGCCGAGCTCGATCGGCACGCCCACGAGGGAGCCGTACTCGGTCCAGGAACCGTCGTAGTTCTTGACGTTCTCCTGGCCCAGCAGCTCGTGCAGGACGAACCAGGTGTGCGCGGAGCGCTCACCGATACGGCAGTAGGCGATGGTGTCCTTGGCGAGGTCCACGCCCTCGGCCTCGTACAGCTCCTTCAGCTCCGCGTCGGACTTGAAGGTGCCGTCGTCGTTGGCCGACTTCGACCACGGGATGTTCTTCGCGGACGGGACGTGGCCCGGACGCTGCGACTGCTCCTGCGGCAGGTGCGCGGGGGCGAGCAGCTTGCCGGAGAACTCGTCGGGCGAGCGGACGTCGACCAGGTTCTGGGTGCCGATGGCGGCGACGACCTCGTCACGGAAGGCGCGGATCGAGGCGTCCTGGGCCTTGGCCTTGTACTCGGTCTTGGCGCGCTCGGGGATCTCGTCGCCGGCGACCAGCTCGCGGGCGTCCAGCTCCCACTTCTTGCGGCCGCCGTCCAGGAGCTTGACGTCCTGGTGGCCGTAGAGCTTGAAGTACCAGTAGGCGTACGACGCGAACCAGTTGTTGTTGCCGCCGTAGAGGACGACGGTGTCGTCGTTGGCGATACCGCGCTCGGACAGCAGCTGCTCGAACTGCTCCTGGTTGACGAAGTCGCGGCGGACCGGGTCCTGCAGGTCCTGCTTCCAGTCGATGCGGATGGCGTTCTTGATGTGGTTCTTCTCGTACGCCGTGGTGTCCTCGTCGACCTCGACGATGACGACCTTGGGGTCGTCCAGGTGCTGCTCGACCCAGTCGGCGTCTACCAGGACGTCGCTGCGGCTCATGCTTCTCTCCTCCGGGGCAGGTACGGCGGGGGGTGCGACAGATCAGGGGGTGCGCAGGCCGAGGTGGCGGCGCACGGGTGCCCAGGGCTGGGCGGTGAGGGATGCGGAGGCCGCGCGGGCCGTCCGCTCAGAAGGTGCGACAGAGCATGGCGGCAACGCGGCACAGGTCCACTGCCCGCCGCTTCGTGAGATCCGCCTGTCGCTTCATGCGTCGATCGTAGGGACGGACAGGCGGGCATGTCACCGTCGTGTCGTATTCTGAGACGCGATCGTCCGCATTGCGGGATTTGAAGGGGGACGAGGCAGTCGCCGCACCGCCTCCGGCACGGCACGCGCCATGTGGACCCTGCCGGGTGGACAGGCATGTCTCACGCTTCGGACGCGCGTCCGGGTGAGCGGGCCGGCGACGGGGGTCTCCTACCCGGCCAGCTTGACGTCGGAACCCTTCACGCCGATCTCCACACCGTTCGACGCGGCGCGCACCGAGTCGACGGCGATGTCGCCCGGCAACTGGTCGATGACCTGCTGGAAGTCGGTGATCGCGCGCAGGCGGTTCTCGGCGACCGCGGCGGCGGCCAGCTTGGGCAGGGAGTCCGCGCGGACCTCGATCCGGCCGTTCACCACGGCCACGGAGCTGAGCACGGACACGGTCCGCTTGATCCCGAAGGCGGGGACACGGCCCTCCACGGCGACCTTGATCTTCCCGTTGCCGCCGTCGGAGAGGCCGACGACCCGGGCGGTGATGCCGGGGGCCACCTCGGTCGGCTCGGACTTGACGGTCTTCATCAGCTCGGCGTAGGGGATCGTCGCGGTGCCGGTCGCGTGGGCGGCGGTGGCGGAGCTGAAGTCGCCGGAGAACGAGACGCCCTTCATGTGCGCCTTCAGATCCTCGATCCGGATCGTCCGGCCGGCCTTGCCGGTGGCGGCCTGGTAGCTGTCGATCCCCACCTCGACGTCGTCCAGCTCACCGCCGGCGACCTGGGTGAGGAACGGAAAACCGTTGATGGACACGTCGGGCGTCTTCGCCAGTCCCTCGGCGTTGCGCACCCGGTCCGCCGCCTCGCTCTCCGCGAAGTGCACGGCGACCCGGTCCGCGACCACGAACAGCGCACCGAGCACCACGACGACGATCAGCAGTATGCGCACCCCGCGCGACATCCGAAGACTCCCCCACCTCGACGACCGACCGAACCCAACGGTAACTCCGGCCGCCCATAGGGCCGGAGGATTGTCGACCAGCTGTGACAGGGGGCGGTGGGGGGTGGGGCCGGGGACGGGGGCCCGGGCCCGGGCTCGGGGGTGGGCTTGGGGCGTGGGCCGGGGCGTGAAGGCCGGGAGCGAAGGTCGGAGCCGGGTCGGGGCTTGGGCCACCCCGGGCGCGGGGGCGGAAGTCAAAGCGGGGGCCGGGGCGTTGGGCCAGGGCTTGAGCCGGGGGGCGGGTGCGGGACCACGGCCCGGGCGGCCGGGGCGGGGGCACGGGCCAGGGCTTGGGCCCGCGCGCGGGGGCGGGGGCCCGAAGGCCGGGGCGCGGGAGGAGGGACCGGTCCGGCCCCGGACCGGTTTCTGGCACGCCCCCGGCCCAGCCCAGCCCGCAGCCGGGCCGGGGCCAGGGCCCGGTCAGCTCAGGGCGCGGCCCAGGATGTATACCGCCGGGGCCGCTGCCGTCAGGGGGAGGGCCACGCCCGCTGTGAAGTGGACGAAGCGGGAGGGGTAGTCGTAGGCGGCGACGCGGTGGCCGATCAGGGCGCAGGCCGCCGCCGACGCGCCGAGCAGGGCGCCGCTCGCGCCCATGCCGGTCATCCCGCCCACCGCGATCCCCGCACCGGCCGCGCCCAGCAGCGCGACGCCCACCGACACCGGCGTGGGCAGCGGCAGCGCGCGGGCCAGGACGGCCACCGCGACGGACACGGCGCCCACCGACACCGCGTCGGCGTCGGCCGCCAGGTGTCCCCCGGCCATGATCGCGAGCGCGGCCGAGGCGACGGTCGCCATCAGGCCGTACATCCGCTCGTCCGGGTCCGCGTGCGAGCGCAGTTGCAGGACCAGGGAGAGCAGGACCCACACGCCGAGCGTGCCCAGGATCGCGGCGGGCCCGTGCTCACGTCCGGCCGCGAGGACGGCGGCGTCGGCGGCCAGCGCGCCCAGGAAGGCGAGCGCGATGCCCTGCCGTGCGGGCCACATGCCGTTCAGCCGGAACCAGCCCGCCGCCGTGACCGCCTGGAGGGCGATGAGCGGCACGAGCAGGGCGTACGACCCGATCGGCGCCGCCACCGCGAGCAGCAGCCCGAGCAGGGCGGTGAGCGCCGCCGGCTGCATGCCGGGGTCGATGATCGGCGACCGTCCCTCGAGACGGGCCCGCTGGGCGTCGGTGATGCGCGCGTTCCCGGCCAGGGTGGCCGGTCCGTAGGCCGGCCCACCGGAAGCGGAAGCGGAAGCGGACACCGGCTCCTCGGAGACGGTGGCGACCGGCTGGGCCTGCGGCTGCGGCTGCGGCTGCGGCTGCGGCTGCGGCTGAGCGTGGGGCTGCGGCTGCGGCTGAGCGTGGGGCTGCGGCTGCGGCTGGGCCTGCGGCGCCGCGTACGGCTCGGCCGCCGGCTGCGCGTATCCGGCGTACGCCTGCCCGGCGTCGTGACCCTGTCCCTGTCCGGTGCCGTACTCCGGTCCGGCTCCGGAACCCTGCCCGGCGTCGTACGGCTGCGCGGTGCCGTACGTCTGCCCCGCGTCGTACGTCTGCCCCGCGTCGTACGTCTGTCCCGCGTCGTACCTCTGCCCGGCGTCGTACGCCTGCCCGCCGGCCCCGGCGTCGTACGCGCCGCCGGGGCCGCCGTAGTGCTGCTGCTGTCCCTGCTGCGGCAGGTACGCCGTCTGGTCCGGCGCCGGGGCGACCGGGGGCTGGAGCTGGGTCTCCCAGGTCTGGCCCTGCCACTGCTGGGTGTACTGCTGGGAGTCGTCGTAGGGCTGCTGGTACTGCTCCGGCCCCGGCCAGCCCTGCTGCTGCGGCTGCTGCGGTGCCTGCCGGTACCGGTCGTCGTATCCCTCGTACGGCTGATTGCTCATCGGCGTGCTCATCCTCCTGCGAACGGCGGGAGCACCTCGACCGTGCCGCCCTCGGTCAGCCGTACCGTCTCGTGCGCGCGCGTGCCGACGGGGTCGCCGTCGATGAGGAACGAACAGCGCTGGAGCACGCGCGTGAGTTCGCCCGGGTGCCGCTCGCGCACCGCGTCGAGCGCCTCGGCCAGCGTGGTCGCGTCGTACGGCTCCTCGGCGACCTCGGCCGCGGCCTTGGCGGCGGCCCAGTAGCGCACCGTGACCTTTGCCATCTCGTCCCTCAAGTCCTCTGCGGATCCTCTACGGCGGTGAACCCCGCCAGGCTAGCCCGCCCGGGCGAGCGCCCAGCGCGCGATGCGCTCCAGCAGCTCGTCGGCGGCCGCGTTCTCGGCGTGGCCCATCCCGGACTCCAGCCAGAGTTCGCTGTGCTCACCGGCGGCCGCCGCGAGCATCCGGGGATGGTCGACCGGGAAGTAGCCGTCCCGGTCGCCGTGCACGATCAGCAGCGGTGTCGGCGCGATCCGCGGCACCGCTTCGACCGGGGAGAGCGGCACCGGGTCCCAGTCCCGGTGGTGGATGCGGGTGCGCAGCCCGTAGCGGCCCACCAGCCGCCCCGCCGGCCGCGTCACCAGCCAGTGCAGCCGCCGCATCGGCGCGGTGCCCCGGTAGTACCAGCGGGCCGGCGCGCTGACGGAGACGACGGCGTCCGTGCCACCGTGCAGCGCCGCGTGCCGCAGCACCACCGAGCCGCCCATGGAGAAGCCGACGGTGACCACGCGCGTGTGCCCGAGCTCCCGCGCCCAGCGGACCGCGGCCTCGAGGTCCAGCACCTCCCGGTCGCCGACGGTCGAACGGCCGCCCGAGCGCCCGTGCCCCCGGAAGGAGAAGGTGACGACGGCCCCGCGGTGCGCGAGGGCGCGCGCCACCCGGCGCACGTGCGGCCGGTCCACCTCCCCCGTGAAGCCGTGCGCCACGACGAACACCGGGCGTCCCGAGGGCGGCGCCGAGGTGTCGGACACGCCGGTC
This sequence comes from Streptomyces sp. NPDC028635, assembly GCF_040637635.1. Classification (NCBI taxonomy): domain Bacteria; kingdom Bacillati; phylum Actinomycetota; class Actinomycetes; order Kitasatosporales; family Streptomycetaceae; genus Streptomyces; species Streptomyces sp. NPDC028635. Next base: position 24,949 of record NZ_JBEZWX010000034.1, read on the forward strand.
CCGGGCTCGTACAGCGCGTCGATCGTCACCCCGTCGGACGTACGCAGCAGCGTGCGCGTGGGCGCCCGCGAGCCCGTCTCACATTCCGGACGTACGGTGGAACGCGCCACATCACCTGCCGGACCGATGCTCATGTGGGCTATTCTGCTGCGCAGAGGATCCGGGCAGCGCAGCCCCCGGGTCCTTTTGTGCTTTCGGAAGCGTTGTATACGAAGTGGCGAACCGCAGGTGAATGCGGGAAACCGCAGGTGTACGGGCCGTCGATCGCATGGGTGGCCCCTCGGGGCCGCCGGCGGACCTCCCGAGGGCGCGGGGAGCCGCACCGTACGAGCACGTAAACGTCCTCGCAGGGACCGAGGAGGAACCAGACGTTATGGGCGAGCGAACCGTGCACGACGAGATGACGACCCGGGCAGGTGAGGCATGAGCGCTCTGCTGCTGCTGACGAACGCCCTCCAGCCGTCGACGGAGGTGCTGCCCGCGCTCGGCCTGCTGCTGCACAACGTGCGGGTGGCTCCGGCGGAGGGACCGGCCCTGGTGGACACCCCGGGCGCCGACGTGATCCTGGTGGACGGGCGGCGCGATCTGCCGCAGGTGCGCAGCCTGTGCCAGCTGCTGCGCTCCACCGGCCCCGGCTGTCCGCTGATCCTGGTGGTGACCGAGGGCGGCCTCGCGGCGGTGACCGCGGACTGGGGCGTCGACGACGTCCTGCTCGACACCGCGGGCCCGGCCGAGGTGGAGGCGCGGCTGCGGCTGGCCATGGGCCGGCAGCAGATCGCGGGCGACGACTCCCCGATGGAGATCCGCAACGGTGATCTCTCGGTGGACGAGGCGACGTACAGCGCCAAGCTCAAGGGCCGGGTCCTGGACCTGACCTTCAAGGAGTTCGAGCTGCTCAAATATCTCGCGCAGCACCCGGGCCGGGTCTTCACCCGCGCCCAGCTGCTGCAGGAGGTCTGGGGCTACGACTACTTCGGCGGCACCCGCACGGTCGACGTCCACGTACGGCGGCTGCGCGCCAAGCTCGGCCCCGAGCACGAGTCGCTGATCGGCACCGTCCGGAACGTGGGTTATCGATTCGTTACGCCCGAGAAGGTCGAGCGCGCCGCAGAGGAGGCCAAGGCGAAAGCCGGGCAGGCAAACGCGGGCAAGCCGGACAGCGGGGCCTCCGTGCGGGCCGCAGAGGTCTCCGCGGACGCCTGACAGAACTCCCCGGGGCGGCACGGTCCCGGCCGGCAGGGCGTTGCGGTCGCACATCCACGCCTCGATACGCCCTGCCCAGAGCGGGTCTCTCCGCGTAGACTCCGCGCGTGGCCAAGGTGACTCGGGACGACGTCGCACGACTGGCAGGCACTTCCACTGCCGTCGTCAGCTACGTCATCAACAACGGACCCCGGCCGGTCGCCCCGGCCACGCGCGAGCGTGTCCTCGCCGCGATCAAGGAACTGGGGTACCGGCCCGACCGGGTCGCCCAGGCCATGGCGTCCCGCCGTACGGACCTCATAGGCCTGATCATCCCCGACGCCCGCCAGCCCTTCTTCGGCGAGATGGCGCACGCGGTCGAGTGGGCCGCCGCCGAGCGCGGGAAGATGGTCCTGGTCGGCAACACCGACTACGTCGGGGAACGCGAGGTGCACTATCTGCGCGCGTTCCTCGGTATGCGGGTCTCCGGGCTGATCCTCGTCAGCCACGCGCTGAACGACCTGGCCGCCGCGGAGATCGAGGCCTGGGACGCGCGCGTGGTGCTGATGCACGAACGCCCCGAGGCCATCGACGACGTCGCCGTCACCACCGACGACCTCGGCGGCGCCCAGCTCGCCGTCCGCCACCTGCTGGAGCACGGCTACGAGTACGTCGCCTGTATGGGCGGCACCGCCGACACCCCGGCCGTCGGCGACCCGGTCTCCGACCACGTCGAGGGCTGGCGCCGGGCCATGGCCGACGCCGGTCTGCCGACCGAGGGGCGCCTGTTCGAGGCGCCGTACAACCGCTACGACGCCTACCGCGTCGCCCTGGAGATCCTCTCCGGACCCGACCGTCCGCCGGCGATCTTCTGCTCCACCGACGACCAGGCGATCGGTCTGCTGCGGGCGGCGCGCGAGCTGCGCATCGACGTGCCCGGCGAGCTGGCCGTGGCCGGCTTCGACGACATCAAGGAGGCGGCGCTGGCGGACCCGCCGCTGACCACGATCGCCTCGGACCGCTCGGCGATGGCCCGCGCGGCCGTCGACCTGGTCCTGGACGACGGGCTGCGGGTGGCCGGCTCACGCCGGGAACGGCTGAAGGTGTTCCCGTCCCGCCTGGTGGTGCGCACGTCGTGCGGCTGCGCATGAGACGCGTCTGAGAGCCCCTCGCACACCGCATGGGGCGGCTTTATATCGGGCATACGAGGTTCTGCCGGGCTTCTCAGACAGCCCTCAGAAAGCTCTCATGATCCCGCGGAACTCTGTATGACATGACCGAGAGCATCCGCCGCGACGGCGAGTACGAGAACCCCTACGGGGGCGCTCACCAGGGCCCCCAGCAGGGCGCTCACCCGAGCCCCTACGAGGACGCTCACCGCCCCCACGAGGGCGCTCACCAGCAGACTGAGCCCCATGCCCAGCCGCATGCTCCCTCCGCCGTGAACCCGGAGTGGCCGCCTCCGCCGCCCTACCGGCCGACGGTGACGCCGGGCACGGAGGGTACGGCGGGTGCCGCGGGTACGGCGGGTGCCGCGGGTACGGCCGGCGCCGCGGGTACGACCGGTACGGCGGCCGCGCCGGGTGCCCCGGGCGCCCCGGGTGGCGTGGGCGGCACGGTCCCCCCGATGCCTCCCTACGGTCACGCCGCGGCGGGGCCCGCCCCGGCCCCCCGGCGGCGCCGTCGGGGACCGGTCGCGCTGCTCGCCGCCGTCGCGATCGTCGCGGCGGCCGTCGGCGGCGCCACGGCGTACGGCGTCCAGGAGCTGACCGGCAAGGACACCACCGCGAGCTCCACCGCCACGAACGTGGTGCCGTCGAGCAAGCGGGGCGACATCGCGGCCATCGCCTCGGCCGTCAGCCCGAGCATCGTCGAGATCAACGCGACCTCGAACGCCGGGCGGTCCACCGGTTCCGGTGTGATCATCACGTCGAACGGCGAGATCGTCACCAACAACCACGTCATCTCCGGCGCCTCCTCGATCAAGGTGCGCACCAGCGACGGCAAGCAGTACGCCGCGCAGGTCGTCGGCACCGACAGCAAGAAGGACCTCGCGCTGATCAAGCTGCAGGGCGCGGCCGGGCTGAAGGCCGCCTCCCTCGGCGACTCCTCCCGGGTCCAGGTCGGTGACACCGTCGTGGCGATCGGCTCGCCCGAGGGCCTGACCGGCACGGTGACCAGCGGCATCGTCTCCGCCCTCAACCGTGACGTGACGGTGCCCACCGAGGAGGGGCAGCAGCAGCCCGACGGCGGCTGGCCGTTCGAGTTCGGCGGCCGGCAGTTCAACGGCGACACCGGCTCCTCCACGACGACGTACAAGGCGATCCAGACGGACGCCTCCCTCAACCCCGGCAACTCCGGGGGCGCCCTGATCGACATGAACGGGAACATCGTGGGCATCAACTCCGCGATGTTCTCCGCGGCCGGCTCGTCCTCCTCGTCCTCGGACGCGGGCAGCGTCGGCCTGGGCTTCGCCATCCCCGTCAACACCGTCAAGGCCGACCTGGCCAAGCTGCGGGCGGGCGCGAACGACTGAACCACCGCGCCCGTTCCCTGAGCACAGGGAGTACGACATGATCCAGCACGCCTCCCCCACCGCCTCCCTCGTCGGCCCGGCCGACCCCGCCCTGGCCGTACGCCTGAGCGACGCGCTCACACCCCCGGCGGCTCCCGCCGCACCGGCCGCCCCGAAGGCGCCCGCGCCCGAGATCGCCGTCCCCCATCTGATGGGCCTGCGCACCGGCGCCGACCGGCCGCACCGCCACAAGGTTCCGCTGCGCCGGCTGACGGCGGTGACCTGCTGAGCGGTGTCGTGTCCCGGCACGCCGCCGGCATGCGAGGCTGATACCGCCGGGAAACCCGACCCACCGCACCCGAGGACACCGCGACCGATGAGCCCCGCCGACGGCGACCGTGACCCCCAGCGCATCCTGATCGTCGACGACGAACCGGCGGTGCGCGAAGCACTCCAGCGCAGCCTCGCCTTCGAGGGATACGGCACCGAGGTCGCCGTCGACGGCGCGGACGCCCTGCAGAAGGCCACCGCCTACCGGCCCGACCTGATCGTCCTGGACATTCAGATGCCCCGCATGGACGGCCTGACCGCCGCCCGCCGTATCCGCGGCACCGGCGACACCACGCCGATCCTGATGCTGACGGCCCGCGACACGGTCGGCGACCGGGTCACCGGGCTCGACGCGGGCGCCGACGACTACCTGGTCAAGCCCTTCGAGCTGGACGAGCTGTTCGCCCGCATCCGCGCCCTGCTGCGCCGCAGCTCCTACGCGGCGGCCGTGGGCGCGGGTGACCCGGCCGACGAGGACGCGCTCACCTTCGCCGACCTGCGCATGGACCTCGCCACGCGCGAGGTCACGCGGGGCGGGCGGGCCGTGGAGCTGACCCGCACGGAGTTCACCCTGCTGGAAATGTTCATGGCACACCCGCGCCAGGTGCTCACCCGTGAGCAGATCCTGAAAGCGGTGTGGGGCTTCGACTTCGAGCCGTCGTCGAACTCCCTCGACGTGTACGTCATGTACCTGCGCCGCAAGACGGAGGCCGGCGGCGAGCCCCGGCTCGTCCACACCGTGCGCGGCGTCGGCTACGTCCTGCGGCAGGGCGGCGCGGAGTGAGCGGCCCACTGCGCCGTTTCCGCACGCTGCCGATCAGGACGCGGCTGTCCCTGCTGGTGGCGGCGGCGGTGGCGTTCGCGGTGGCGGCGGTGTCGTTGTCGTGCTGGTTCCTGGTGCGCGGTCAGCTCTACGACCAGCTGGACCAGGAGCTGCGCAGCGAGCAGGTGCAGAGCGGGCTGCTGCAGAGCATGCTGCGCAACTGCCAGCTGGCCGAGCCGCAGAAGATCCCGCAGCCCCCCAACTCCCCCATCGTCACGATCCTCTACTCGGACGGCTCGACCTGCCTCAACCCGGCCAACGACACCGTGCGTGTCGAATCCTCCGACGTGGCCGTGGCGGACGGCCTGCGGCGCAACTCGCTGCACACCTCAGGGACCACGGATGGCACGCCGATGCGCGTGTACACCCTCCCGGTCGTCGAACGCGCCACCGGCCAGGTGCAGACCGGTATCGCCGTGTCCATCGCCAAGCCCCTCTCGGAGGTCACCCGGCCCCTGTCCTCGCTGGCCTGGATCCTTCTCCTCGTCTCCGGCGTCGGCGTGCTCGGCGCGGGCGCGGCCGGCCTCGCCGTCGCCCGGACCGGTCTGCGGCCCGTGGACAAGCTCACCGAGGCCGTCGAACACGTCGCGCGCACCGAGGACCTCACCGTCCGCATCCCCGTGGAGGACGACAGCGACGACGAGATCGCCCGGCTGTCCCGCTCCTTCAACTCCATGACCTCCGCCCTGGCCAGCTCCCACGACCTCCAGCAGCAGCTGATCGCCGACGCCGGCCACGAACTGCGCACGCCCCTGACGTCGTTGCGCACGAACATCGAGCTGCTCTCCCGCAGCGAGGAGACCGGCCGCCCGCTGCCCGAGGCGGACCGCAAGGCGCTGCTCGCGTCGGTGAAGGCGCAGATGACGGAGCTGGCCTCGCTCATCGGCGACCTCCAGGAACTCTCCCGCGCCGACAACCAGCGCGGCGAGCGCATCCAGGTCGTCTCCCTGGAGGACACCGTCGAGTCGGCGCTGCGCCGCGCCCGCCTGCGCGGACCGGAGCTGACGATCACCGCGGATCTCGAGCCCTGGTACGTCCGTGCCGAACCGGCCGCGCTGGAGCGGGCGGTGGTCAACATCCTGGACAACGCGGTGAAGTTCAGCCCCGGCTCCGGCACGGTCGAGGTGCGCCTGACCGACGGCGTGCTGACCGTGCGCGACCACGGCCCCGGCATCGCGGAGGACGAACTCCCGCACGTCTTCGACCGCTTCTGGCGCTCCCCGTCGGCCCGCGCACTGCCGGGCTCGGGCCTGGGCCTGTCCATCGTGGCGCGCACGGTGCGCCAGGCGGGCGGCCAGGTGACGCTGGGACGCGCGCAGGGCGGCGGCACGGTGGCGACGGTACGGCTGCCGGGCGCACCGACACCACCGCCGGACACACCGATGCCGTAGGCCCCCGTCCCGGAGATCACGTCCTCACGTCCCCGCACACGCCGCACGGCGCTCGCGGCCGGCCCCCCAACCGGCCCCGACGACGACCGCGCCGCTGCCGTACCCGAGCGCCCCAGCTCCGGACACCGGCGGCCGCCCCTCACTCGTCGAGCAGCGTGCCCGGCAGATCGATCTCCGTCGTGCGTCCCGTGGCGAGATCGACCCGGGTGGCCTTCTTCTCGTCGTAGAGCAGCCAGCCCGCGTCGGTGCGGGTGAGGGCGAGCGAGGCCGGGTGGTCCGGGACGCGGACCCGGTGCATCTCCTCGCCCGTACCGGCGTCGATCTCCACGACCTGGGTGTCCTTCCCGTCGGCCACGGCGAGCACGACCGAGGTCGCGGTGGCGGCGACGGCGTCGACCCGGCCGCGCCGGACGGTGACGGTGGTGGCCGTCACCGTCCGCCGCAAGCCGAGGGCGACACCGCCGGCGTCGCCCGCCCGGCCGGTCACCACGACCACCGGCCGCCCACCGGGGCACGCCAGCCCTGCGACGTCACCCGCGGCCGCCGCCTTCTCGACATCCCCGCTGTTCAGACGGGCGACGAAGACGGTCCGGTCGGTGGCCAGGCAGACGGCGTCCGAGGCCGGGTCGGACGCCAGGAACCGCACCGTCCCGGGCACGGCGATCTGCCGCTTCGTCGCCCAGTCGCCCGGTGCCTTGACCAGCACCCTCGTGTCGCCCGTCCGGGCATCGGGCAGCCCCGCGACCTCGCCGACCAGCGTCTTCCCCGGCAGCACACGACTCGGCCCGACCCCGATGCCCATGCCGTCCAGCGACCGGGCCCGCGGGTCGAGCAGATAACGCCGGTCACTGCCGCCGCCCCTGCGGGGCACGGTGACCAGCCGCCGCCCGTCGGCGAGCGCGACGATCTGCGGACTCACCGTCCGCGTCCCGTCATCGGCCTGCTGCGGCACCACGGCGAGACTCTCCGCCCGCCCCTTCACCGCGTCCACCCCGACCACCGTGGTCAGCCCGTCCACATCGGCCAGCACGAAGGCCGAGACCCCCTCCCAGTCGTCCCCCAGAGTCACCCCTCCGGGCCCGGAACAAGCAGCCAGCAGGAGGCAGGCGGCTGCGGCCAGGAGCATGCGGTGACGCGTCGCCAATGGGGGGTTCCTCCCGCGCGAGTCGGCTGGTGCGGCCCCTTTTCTACAGACAGAGGGCCGGTCGGCGCATGCCGTGGTCATCACAACGAGTGACCAGGGGTGGCATATGCACTCTGGGGGGCGAGTGGTCCGTCGGGGCTGACGGCTGGCCGTTCGGGCCGGTGTGGCGGGTGTCGTGTCGGTCGGCCGTCTGGCGGTGCAGCGGGGTGAGCAGCGCGCGGGGCGAGGCCGGGAAAACGGGCGGGGCCCGTTCGCTCCGTGCGGTGGGTGCGTACGGAGTGGACGGGCCCCGGGGGACTCGTGTTTTCGGGCGGTGCTGTTACTGCGTGATCGTGATCCGGTTCGCCGCCGGAGGTGTGAGCGGGCTCGTTGCCGAGGAGTTGGCCGTCAGGTACTGCACCAGGGCCGCCAGGTCGTCCGTGCCGACCACGTCGTTCGTGCCCTGGCCCAGCGTCGGGAAGCCGTCGCCGCCGCCCGCGAGGAAGCTGTTCGTCGCGACGCGGTAGGTGGCCGCCGGGTCGAGGGGCTTGCCGTTCAGCCGGATGGAGTCCGTGACCACGCGGTCCGCGCCGGTCTTCGTCATGTCCAGCGTGTACGTCAGACCCGCCGACGGCTGGAGGATCTTCGGCGCGGCCTGGTTCGGGCCGGAGACCTGCTCCTTGAGCACCTGGACCAGCTGAGCGCCGGTGAAGTCCTGCAGGTTGACGGTGTTGGCGAACGGCTGGACCGTGAAGCCCTCCGCATACGTCACCACGCCGTCGCCCTCGGCCGCCTTGGCCGCGTACGTCAGGCCCGCGCGGACCCCGCCGGGGTTCATCAGCGCCAGGGACGTGTTCGGGTCCAGCTGCTTGCCGTAGGCCAGTTGGGCGTCGGCGATCAGGTCGCCCATCGGGGACTCGGTGCCGGTGTTCGGCACGTCGGCGGAGATGTAGCCGATGGGGCGGTTGCCGATGGGCGCGGCCAGCGCGTTCCACTTGCCGATCAGCTCGGTCATGTCCGCCGCCTTGGGGACGTCCCGGCTGACCACGTGGTTCGCCGACTTCACCGCCGTACGCGCGATGTCGCCCGTCCGCCGGTCGTACGTCAGCGTCGTGTCCGTGTAGAGGCGGCCGAAGGAGGACGCCGAGGTGACCATGCGCGGCTTGCCGGCCGGGTCGGGGATGGTGCACACGTACGCGTTGTGGGTGTGACCCGTGACCAGGGCGTCGACGGCCGGGGTGACGTTCTTGGCGATGTCGACGATCGGGCCGGAGATACCCCCGCCGGCGGCCGGTGAGTCGCAGTCGTAGTTGTACGACCCCGACGCCGGGTAGCCGCCCTCGTGGATCAGCGCGACGATCGACTGCACGCCCTGGCGCTGCAGCACCTTCGCGTACTTGTTGATCGTCTCGACCTCGTCCTTGAAGGCCAGGCCCTTGACGCCGTCGGCGGAGACGATGCCCGGGGTGCCCTCCAGGGTGACGCCGATGAAGCCGATCTTCACGCCCCGCTTCTGCCAGACCCAGTACGGCTTCAGGATCGGCTTGCCGGTCTTCTCGTCGAGGACGTTCGCGGCCAGGTAGGGGAAGTCGGCGCCGCTGAAGCCCTCGTCGGTGTAACAGCCGTCCTTGGGGTGGCAGCCGCCGTTCTGCAGGCGGGCCAGTTCCCGGGCGCCCTCGTCGAACTCGTGGTTGCCGACGCTGGTCACGTCCAGCTTCAGCTTGTTCAGCGCCTCGATGGTCGGCTCGTCGTGGAACAGGCCGGAGATCAGCGGCGAGGCGCCCACCATGTCGCCGCCCGCAGCGGTGATGGAGTACGGGTGGCCCTTGCGCGCGTCGCGCAGATGCGTGGCCAGGTACTCCACGCCGCCCGCGTCGATCGTCTTCGTCGTGCCGTCGGGCTGCAGCTCGGTGACGCGGCCGGAGGAACCGGACGGCGGTTCGAGGTTGCCGTGCAGGTCGTTGAAGGACAGCAGCTGCACGTCCTGGTAGCGGCCGGGGACCGGCTTGTGGTGGCCCCCCGGCCGGTGGTGGTGGCCGCCCGTGCTCGCCGACGCGGGCAGTGCGGCGGCCAGCGCGCCGGCCGTGGCGAGCGCGGCGGCGGCCGCCAGCAGGCGGCGGGTGCGGCGTCTCGCGGGGTGGTTCGGCTGGTCGGTGGTTGGCATACGCCCCCCTGTGGTGTGCGGTGACGACGTGACCTGGCGGGTCCGGTGCGGCGGTGGCCACGCCCGGGCGCAGCCTAGGGTCAACGCGCGTAGCGCGACAGGGGGTTCGGGGTTACATCCTGGTTTCCCTTTGCCCTCGCCTTTGTCCCCACTTTGCGGGCCGCTCCCCTTACCCTCGTACGCATGACCAGCGACGACATCGCACGGCTTCCCGGCGCCCGATCCATCGAGACCCACGCCGCGCTCTCCGAGGAGCAGACCGAGGCGGTCCTCGGCCTGCTCGCGGAGGCCGCCCGCTCGGACGGCCAGCAGGCGGTGTCCGAGCAGGGCCGGCTCCAGCTGCGCGACGGCGAGCGCGAGGGCGTCTCGCATCTGCTGCTGACCGTGGACGGCGAACTCGTCGGCTACGCCCAGCTGGAGGACACCGACCCCGTGGAGGCGCCGGCGGCCGAACTGGTCGTGCATCCCGCCCACCGCGGCCACGGCCACGGACGGGCGCTCGGCTCCGCCCTGCTCGCCGCCTCCGGCAAGCGGCTGCGCGTGTGGGCGCACGGCGGGCACTCCGCCGCCCGGCACCTCGCTCAGGTCCTCGGGCTGACCCTGTTCCGCGAGCTGCGCCAGATGCGGCGCCCGCTGACCGGACTGGACCTGCCCGATCCGGTGCTGCCCGAGGGCGTCACCGTGCGCACCTTCGTGCCCGGCCAGGACGACGCCGCCTGGCTCGCGGTCAACGCCGCCGCCTTCGCCCACCACCCCGAGCAGGGCTCCCTCACCCAGCGGGACCTCGACGCCCGCAAGGCGGAAGCCTGGTTCGACCCGGCCGGCTTCTTCCTGGCCGAGCGGGAGCCGGCGGGAGCGGCCGGAACCACGGGGGGTGCCGGTGATCTCGTCGGCTTCCACTGGACGAAGGTCCACGCCGAGGAGCAGCTCGGCGAGATCTACGTCCTCGGCGTCGCCCCCGGCAACCAGGGCGGCGGCCTCGGCAAGGCGCTCACGGTCATCGGTCTGCGGCACCTGGCGGCCCAGGGCCTGCCGACGGCCATGCTGTACGTCGACGCCGACAACAAGGCTGCCGTGTCCGTCTACGAGCGGATGGGCTTCACCACGTACGAGACGGACCTGATGTACCGCACGGAGACCTGACGGCGGTTCGCGCCACGAGGTCGTCGAAGGGGCTGGGTCCCGGCCGGTTCCTGGCTGCCGGTGCTGCCGGGTGAGGCTTCCGCGGTCCGGACGGGGCTGGGACCCGGCCGGCTCCCGGCGGCCGGTGCTGCCGGGTGAGGCTTCCGCGGTCCGGACGCGGGATCTCAGGCGCCCGACGGGCGGGACCGCAGCCGGCCCCGGCGCAAGGGCTCCGGCAGGGACAGCCCCCAGACCGCCACCGTCACCGCGAGCAGCGTCGCCCAGCGGTCGTGAGCGGCGGCCCAGTGCGGGCTGCCCTGGGCGACGAACAGCCCCCAGCGGTCCGGCAGCAGCGCGGCGAGCACCGTCAGCGACAGCACTCCCACCGCCGCCGCCCGCCCGGGCTCCGGCTCGGGGCTGCGGCGTACGGCGACCGCCGCGAGGGCGAGGGCCAGCATGGCCAGGGTGACGGCTTCCAGGGTGGTCTCCGCCAGCGGGGGCCGCGCCGCGGACGGGGTGAGCAGCAGGGCTGCCGCCCACCATCCTGCCGTGAGCGGGGCGATCAGCGTCAGCCGCAGGCAGGCCCGCAGCGCCCGCCCGGTCGGCACGGTCTCCGTAGTACGCCGCGCCGGGTCGTCCAGCAGGAACGCCAGGCCGAGTCCGAGGCATACGGCGGCCACGCGCAGCACTGTCAGGCTCAGCCAGGGGTCGGCGGGGCCGCCGGCCAGCGGGCGGGAGCAGGCGACCGTGAGCAGCCCGAGCGCGGCGCCCGCGAGGAGCGGGGCCCGGGGCAGGGTCCGGGCGGTGGCCGCCAGGAGCGCGCCGAGGGCGGCGGCGCGCCCGCCGGCCCGGGGCCCGGCGCTCTCGGGGGAGGCGGTCTCATGCGTCACAGGAGTCATCGCTCTCCCCCTTCGCCTGAGCCGGAGCCGGGACGCCGAGCAGTGCGGCGACCCGCCGCAGCGGCGTCTTCGGCGAGGTCAGCTCCGCCCAGTGGGCCTTGACCGAGGCCGTCACCTGGGAGCGGGGCTTCTCCAGCAGTTCCCGGACGACGTCGGTCTGTGCGGCGCCCATGGACACCGGGTCGGTGGGGCTGAGGGCGATGGCGGGGCCGGTCACAGTGTCGTCGAGCCGGACGTCGCGCAGCGCGGTCATCGGGTCCGGCTGGGCGGCCAGCGCCAGCCACATCACGGTCACCGTGCGGGCGTCGCACATGCCGCTCGCGGCCTTCTCGTCCCCGGCCACCAGCACCGAGGCGACACCCACGGCGAACTCGGGGACGCGGTTGCCGCCCCACCGCGTGCCGACGGTCACCTGGCCGGGCCCGGTCAGCGGGGCGAGAGCGGAGTCCGACGTCAGCCCGTAGCGCGCCTCGATGCGCTGGCGGACCGTCAGTCTGCGGTGGAGGGCGGCGCCCCCGGCGAGCTGCTGGACCCGGTCGGCCTCGCCGGCCCAGTCGGCGGTGCGGCCGGTCCACTCCGGGAAGGCGCAGTACACGTTCGTGCCGTGGGGGATGCATCGCTGCACCTGCTCGGGGTGGACCGAGGCCGTCTCGCGGGCCGCGAGAACCTCGTGCCCGGTGCCGGTGGACTGGCCGGCGACGCCCGCGCCGGTGGCGGCGACGGCGAGGGCGGTGAGCGCGCCCAGCGACCGGCTGCGCAGCCCGCTGCGCAGCAGCGCGGCGCACAGCAGCAGTACCGCCAGAGCGAGCAGATACAGCGCGTGCCAGCCGGCCGGGCGGCCCAGCAGATCCGAGGGGACCGGCTTGCCGCCGCTCTCGTCGACGACCGGGGACAGCCAGTTGACCCAGTCGGGGTCGGAGCCGTCCGCCGCGACGGCGACGAGGGTCACCAGGACGTACAGGCCGATGACGAACAGCGGGGCGGGGAAGGAGGAACGCACCAGCCGGGCGAGCAGCACGCCGAGCACCCCGGCCAGCAGCACCGACAGCGGGCCGACCGCCAGCTCGGCGACCGAGCCGTGTCCGACCGCGCCCGGCCGCAGGGCCGCCACCGTGAACTCGGTGGTGACGACGAGGGCGACGACGGCCGCGACCGGTACGACGGACAGGGCGTGCGCCAGGGTGCGCTGCCAGGGCGGAACGGGCAGCACGGCGAAGTGCCGGTCGGTTCCGTGCCGGCGGGAGCGCAGCGCGGCGCGGTTGACGCACAGGAACACGGCGATGGCGACCAGCAGCGGGCCGGTCTGGGTGGCGCGGTCGACGTCCTGGAGCACCGGGTAGTCGTCCATGGCGTCGCCGTTGGCGAACAACTGCCAGAGCGTGTAGCCGGTGTACAGCAGCAGGAAGACGAACACCGGGATGTACAGCAGCAGTTCGCGTGCTTCGAAGCGGGCCAGGGCGAGCGCGGTCCGCCAGGGGCGGGCGGTGTGCTCGGGTCCGGTGACGGCGGGCGCCGGCGGGGTGATCGTCGCGCTCATGCCGCCACCTCCGTGGCCCGGTCGTCGAGGGTGAGCAGGTAGCCGTCCTCCAGGGTGGGTTCGAGGAGGTCGGCGCCTTCGGGCGGGTCGCCGATGTTGCGGTAGGTGCCGGTGCCGGTGCGCCAGCCGGCGCGGGCGCCGGGATCGCGGTCGGCGCTGCTCCACACGCGGCCGGCCGCCCGTGCGGTCAGCTCGGCGGGGCTGCCCTCGAAGCGGACGCGTCCGCCGGCCAGGACGACGACCCGGTGGCACAGCATCGCCACGTCCTCGGTCTGGTGGGTGGACAGCAGCACCGTGCGCCCCTCGCCGGCCTGGGCGATCAGCTCGCGGAACCGCATGCGCTGCTCCGGGTCGAGGCCGACGGTCGGTTCGTCCAGGACCAGGAAGCCGGGGTCTTTGACGAGGGCGGCGGCGAGGGCGACCCGTTGCCGCATCCCTCCGGACAGCCGCTTCATGCGCCGGCCGCGCACATCGGACAGGTCGACGGCGTCGAGGACCCGGCGCACCTCGCGGTGGCGGGCGGTGTGATCGGTGAGCTCCTTGAGGATCGCCACGTAGTCGACGAACTCGAAGGCCGTGAAGTCCGGGTGGAATCCCGGGTTCTGCGGCAGGTAGCCCAGCTCGCGGCGCAGTCTTTGCCGGCCGGCGGCCGTGGCCGGGTCGTGGCCGAGGGCGGTGAAGGAGCCCCGGTCGGCGGGGACCGCCGTGGCCAGCACCCGCAGCAGGGTGGTCTTCCCGGCCCCGTTGGGTCCGAGCAGCCCGGTGACGCCGGGGGCGAGGCTGAGCGAGACGTCGTCGAGGGCGCGCGTGCCGCCGTAGCGGAGGGTCAGCCCCGAGGCGGAGACGGTGGTGGTCATGCGGCACTCCCGTAGGTGGTGAACGGCGCGTGCGCCGAGGTGGTGTCGAAGCGGTCGCGCAGCCGCACCAGCAGCCAGCCGGCCGCGGCGGCGACCACGGCGGCGGCGAGCTGCCCGAGGAGGGTGAAGGGGGCGAGCGTCCCGTGGTTCAGCGCTCTGGCCACGGCGAGCACCGCGACCCAGCCGCCGCCGACCAGCGCGGGTGCGAGCACCGGACCGAGGCGCGGGGTCAGGGCGAGCCCGGTGGTGGTCAGGGCGAGGGCGGGCAGCAGCCAGGTCAGGGCGCGCAGCCCGTACTCCGGCAGGGCGAGCGTGGCCACGCCGTTGAGCACGAGGCTGCCGGACAGCACGGCGACCGTGCGGAGCATCAGCAGCCGGAAGCCGTGCATCGGGGCGACGACGGCCATCTCGTACGTGGGGTCGAGGACGGGGCCGTAGGACAGGGCGACCGCGGCCAGCGGCAGCAGCGGTGCCAGGGCGAGGAACAGGGCGAGCGACCCGGCGGCGTGCACCATCAGCACGGTCGCCGCCAGCACGAACACCAGCGCCAGCAGCCAGGAGCGGCGCAGCACCGGGGTGGCGGCCAGCAGCCGCGCGGTGTGATCGGCCACCCCGCACCGCACGAGCAGCCGCTCGCTCGGCCCGGGCCGCGGCGCGTCCAGCTCCGCGTCCAGTCGCGCCCAGCCCTCGTCCAGGGCGACGGGCTCGGTGACGTCCGCGAGCCGGGCGCGGCACTCGGCACACGCCGTGAGGTGCGTGTCCGCCGACCACAGCAGCGGCGGCTCCAGCTCGCCGCGCCCATAGGCGCGCAGGTCGTCCTCGGCCACATGCCACGTCATGCCAGCGCCTCCCGCAGTTGCTTGCGGGCGCGCATCGCCCGCGTCTTGACCGTGCCGGGCGGAATGCCGAGCACGACGGCCGCCTCCCGGGTGCTGAGCCCGTCGATGACCGTGGCCTGCAGCACGGCGCGCAACTCGGGTGACAGCCTTATGAGCGCGCCGGCGAGATCCCCGTGCTCCACGCCCGCGAGCACACGCTCCTCCGCGGACACCTCGTCCCGGTGCCGCAGCCGGGCGAGCGCCTGCCGCAGCCGGCCACGCGCGCCGTCCCCGCGCAGCGCGTCCACCAGGCGCCGCGCGCCGATGCGCCACAGCCACCCGGCGACGTCGCCCTCTTCGCGATAGCGGGCGCTGCCCCGCCACACCGCGAGGAACGTCTCCTGCACGACGTCGTCGACTATCGCGGCGTCGGCGCAGCGGCTGCGCATGCGCGCGGTCAGCCACGGCGCGTACCGCCGGTACAGCTCCTCGAAGGCGTGACGGTCCCCGTCTGCCGCGATGGCCCGCAGCAGCTCCCCGTCGCTTCTCGTTTCGCTCACGTCTCCTCATCGGACGACCCCCGCCGATCGGTTCACAAAAACCGCCGACGACTTTCCCGGCCGCCGACGACCGTCCGGCCCGCCGGCCCCGTTCCCGGCCACCGCCGGCTGCCCAGCCCGCCGGCCCCGTCCTCGGCCGCCGACGACTGCCCAGCCCGCCGGCCCCTTTCCCGGCCGCCGGCCCCGTTCCCGGCCGCCGACGACTGACCCGGCCGCCGGGGCGTGCTCCGGCGACCACCGGAGTTGACTTTGCCCCACCCCTTCCACCACCCTTTCACTACTCAATTAGTGAAAGGGTGGTTGGCGGAGTGGTCGAGTACCGCATCGACCGGCACAGCGGCGTGGCCACCTACGTCCAGATCGTGCAGCAGACGAAACAGGCCCTGCGCCTGGGCCTGCTGCGCCCCGGCGACAAGCTGCCCACGGCCCGCGAGGTCGTGGAGGCCACCGCGATCAATCCCAACACGGTCCTGAAGGCCTACCGCGAGCTGGAGCGCGAGGGCCTGGTCGAGGCACGCCGCGGCCTCGGCACCTTCGTACGGCGCTCGCTGGGCACGGCCCCGGCCGACTCCCCGCTCCGCGCGGAACTGGAGGAGTGGGCCGAGCGGGCCCGTACCGCCGGACTGGAACGGGACGACGTGGCGGCCCTCCTCACCGCCGTCCTCGACAAGCACTTCCCGGGAGAACAGGGAGAACGTCCATGACCGACCCGGCCATCGAGGCCACCGGCCTCGGCAAGCGCTTCGGCCGCCGTCCCGGCCGCGCCCGCTGGGCGCTGCGCGACTGCGCGCTGCGCCTGCCCGCCGGACGCGTCTGCGCCGTCGTCGGCCCCAACGGCGCCGGCAAGTCCACCCTCCTCGCCCTGGCCGCCGGCCTCACCACCCCGGCCGAGGGCCGCATCACCGTCCTCGGCACCGACCCCGCCTCGGCACGCGCGCGTGTGGGGTACGTCGCCCAGGACAAGCCCCTGTACCCGCAGCTCACCGTCGCGGAGACACTGCGCATGGGCGCCGACCTGAACCCGGCCCGCTGGGACGCGGCCACCGCCGAACGCGTCACAGCGGCGGGCGACCTCGACCCCCGGTCCAAGGTCCGCTCGCTCTCCGGCGGCCAGCGCACCCGCGTCGCCCTCGCCCTGGCCCTCGGCAAGCGCCCCGAGCTGCTCCTGCTGGACGAGCCGATGGCCGACCTCGACCCGCTCGCCCGGCACGAACTGATGGGCACGCTCATGGCGCAGGCCGCGCAGCACGGCACGACGATCGTGATGTCCTCGCACGTCGTCGCCGAACTGGAGGACTCCTGCGACCACCTCCTGCTGCTCGGCGGCGGCGCGGTCCGCCTGTCCGGCGAGATAGACGCCCTACTGGAGGCCCACGCGCGCGTGAGCGCCCCCGCCGACACCGCCGACCTGACCCCGCACACCGTCGTCGAGTCCCGCACCACCGGCCGCCAGCTCACCGCCCTCCTGCGCCCCGGGGCCCCGCTCCCCGCCGACTGGCGCACCTCGGCACCGACGCTGGAGGAGCTGGTCCTGGCCCACCTGCGCAACCCCGGGGCACCGGCGCTCCCCCAGGAGGCCGCCGCGTGAGCGCCCTGTCCGCCCCCGCACCGATCCGGAAGGCGCACGCGCCCCGCCACCTGCACTGGCTGCTGCGTCTGCACCGCCCGGCCCTGCTCACCTGGGCCGCCCTGGTCCTGGTGATCTGCGGGGCCCTCCTGTGGCTGTACGGCCCGACGACCGACGCGGCAGCGGCGGCCTGGCGTCAGTGGAACACGTGCCACACCGAGTCGTGCGCCTACGACCAGCCGGCCATCCTGCGCTACAAGGCGCTGTACCTGTACACGACCATCGCGGTCACCGTGGTCCCCTTCGTGGTGGCCGCCTGGTCGGGCGCCGCACTCGTCGGCCGCGAGCTGGAATCCGGCACCGCCCGTCTGACCTGGACACAGGGCGTCACCCCGACCCGCTGGCTGACCGGCCGCCTCGCCCTGCCGGCCGTCCTGGTCACCGCCGGCACCGCCCTCCTCGTCACCCTGCACCGCCTGGCCTGGACGGCGGCCCAGGGCCGTATCGACACCGCCGAGGCCTGGTACGACGACGCCACCCTGCACGCCAACGGCCCCACCACGATCGCCTTCGCCCTGGCCGGCCTGGCCGCCGGCGCGCTCGCGGGCCTCCTGTGGCAGCGCACCCTGCCGGCCCTGATGTCCGGCGCGGTTCTCGCCCTCGTCGTCCGTACGATCGCCGACCAGGCCATGCCCCACCTGTGGCCCACGGTCACCCACACCACCGACCTGCGCAACGCGGACCTCCTCGGGGACGTCCTGTACGTCGACGAGGGCCTGGTCACCTCCACCGGCCGCCACCTCGCCGACCCCGGCTGCGGCAGCAGCACCTACCCCGACTGCCGGGCCCTGTACGACAAACTCGACGCCGTCGGCTACTTCCACACCTACCACCCCGCATCCCACTACTGGCCGCTGCAGCTGACCACGACGGCGCTCACCCTCGCCCTGACCGCGCTGCTCACGGCAGCCGCGTATCTGGCGCTGCGCCGCATCACGGGCCGCAAGGCAGCCGCCGTATGACCACCACACTCCTGCGCGTGCACCGCGCGGCGGCGGCCGTGTGGATCGCCCTGGTCCTCGCCCTGACCGTCTGGACGCTCTGGCTGAACCAGCTCACGGCGGACTCCACCCGCGCCGCGCAGACCCACTGTGCCCAGGACTACTGCGACACCTTCCCCTCCCCCTACGCCTCAGGCGCGGGCGTGATCGCCCTGCTGACCGGCTACGGCTTCCTCCTCGTCGCCGCCTACGCGGGAGGTGCGCTCATCGGCCGCGAGCTGGAATCCGGCACCGCGCACCTGGCCTGGACCCAGGGCATCACCCCGACCCGCTGGCTGACGGCCAAGCTGGCCCTGCCCGCGGCCACCCTCACCGCCGGACTCACCCTGCTCGTGACGGTGTTCCACCAGGGCTGGGCAGCCAACCGGGACCTGGCCTTCGACGACTGGTACACCCCGGCCCTCTTCCTGGCCCGCGGCCCCGCGGCGGTGGCGTACGCCCTGTGCGCCCTGGCCGTGGGCACCCTGGCCGCGCTCCTCCTGCGCCGCGCCCTGCCGGCCCTCGGCGCCTCGGTCGCCGTGATGTGGCTGCTCGCGCTCACCCTGGAGACGTACCGGGCCGACCTGTGGCCCACGAAGACCCGCACCACCGCGCACCCCGCCGATCTCCCCGCCCACGCCTGGGAACTGGCCGGCGGAAGGAACGCACACGGCTACTACGTCGTCTTCCACCCGGAGTCTCACTACTGGCCGCTTCAGCTCGTGGAGTGCGGCATCGTCCTGGCCCTGGCCGCGACGGCGACCGCGGCATCCTTCACGCTGCTGCGCCGCCGAACGGCCTGAGCCTCCACGTGTACGTCCCTTCTTTCGGGGGGAGGGACGTGCACGTTTCTTTTTCACGGGTCCCTTCCAGGGCGGGTGCGGGGTCCCTTCCAGGGGGGTGCGGGGTCCCTTCCAGGGGGGTGCGGGTTCCCTTCCAGGGCGGGTGCGGGTGCGTCGTGGCTGGTCGCGCAGTTCCCCGCGCCCCTAGGTGTCTACGGTGACCGACCGCCTGAACGGACCGCCCCGCCCCGCGCCCTGTGCCGGACCCGGAAGAGTCGACCGCCCGCACCGGACCCGAGACGGATGACGGCCCGCACCGGAGCCGGAAGGGGCGACGGGCCGCAGGCGCCGGCGGTGGGGAGGGGACGGGGTGGGGGGTGTCCGCCCGCAGCGGCCGGCACCGGGCAACGGCGCACTCGTCGGGGACGGGCGGCCGGACCGAGGACGGACACCCCCCACCCCGGCCCCGACTCACCCACCGGCCGCAGGCGCGACCGCAACCGACCACGCACCGCAACGGGCCGCCGCAGGCACCAAAGGGGCGCGGGGAACGGCGCGACCAGCCACAACGCAACCCGCACAGGCCGCCGCAGGCAACGGCGACCAGCCAAAACGCACCCGCAGACGACAACGCACCCAGCGCCGCAGGCACCGGCACCCACACGTCATTCCCCCGTAACCATCGATTCAGACGAGCTTGCGACGCTCGGCCAATGAAGCCCGCCGTGCCAGAGCCCCAGCACCCCCCGGAGGGCCCCGCACTTTCCGACGCGCCCGTCACCCTCCTGGCGCGGAAGAATGGGTCCATGAGCCAGTCAGAGACGCAGGACAAGGTCCAGCACGCGCAGCCCTCCGTGGGCTCCATCGCCGCGCACCGCCCCCACACGGTGTCCGCCCCTGTCTCCGACCTCGATCCCGACCTCGACGCCGACCTGGACGGCTACGAGGAGTCCCCGGACGGCGGTGACGGCAAGGGCAGCACGCTCCCCCAGGGCCGCTTCCTGGACCGGGAACGCAGCTGGCTGGCCTTCAACGAACGGGTCCTGGAACTCGCCGAGGACCCGAACACCCCCCTCCTGGAGCGCGCCAACTTCCTGGCGATCTTCGCGAGCAACCTCGACGAGTTCTTCATGGTCCGCGTCGCCGGCCTGAAGCGCCGTATCGCCACCGGCGTCGCCACCCGCTCCGCCTCGGGCCTGCAGCCCCGCGAGGTGCTGGAGATGATCTGGGCCCGCTCCCGCGAGCTGATGGCCCGGCACGCGGCGTGCTTCCACGAGGACGTGGCGCCGGCGCTCGCCGACGAGGGCATCCACCTGGTCCGCTGGAGCGAACTCGCCGAGAAGGAACAGGCCCGCCTGTTCACCCTCTTCCGGCACCAGATCTTCCCCGTCCTGACCCCCCTCGCGGTCGACCCGGCGCACCCGTTCCCCTACATCTCGGGCCTGAGCCTCAACCTCGCCGTCGTCGTCCGCAACCCGGTCAGCGGCCACCGCCACTTCGCCCGCGTCAAGGTCCCGCCGCTGCTCTCCCGCTTCCTGGAGGCCTCCCCGGGCCGCTACGTCCCCATCGAGGACGTCATCGCGGCGCACCTGGAGGAGCTGTTCCCGGGCATGGAGGTGCTGGAGCACCACGCCTTCCGCCTCACCCGCAACGAGGACCTCGAAGTGGAGGAGGACGACGCCGAGAACCTCCTCCAGGCCCTCGAGAAGGAGCTCATGCGGCGCCGCTTCGGACCGCCCGTGCGCCTGGAGGTGGAGGAGTCCATCGACCGCGAGGTCCTCGACCTCCTGGTCCGTGAGCTGAAGATCTCCGAGGCGGAGGTCTACCCGCTCCCCGGCCCGCTGGACCTCACCGGCCTGTTCCGCATCCACAGCCTGGACCGCCCGGAGCTGAAGTACCCGAAGTTCATCGCGGGCACCCACCGGGACCTGGCCGAGGTGGAATCGGCGTCGGCCCCCGACATCTTCGCCGCGCTGCGCCAGCGCGACGTCCTCCTGCACCACCCCTACGACAGCTTCTCCACGTCCGTGCAGGCGTTCCTGGAGCAGGCGGCGCAGGACCCCGACGTACTGGCGATCAAGCAGACGCTGTACCGCACCTCGGGCGACTCCCCGATAGTGGACGCGCTGATCGACGCGGCCGAGTCCGGCAAGCAGGTCCTCGTCCTGGTCGAGATCAAGGCCCGTTTCGACGAGCACGCCAACATCAAGTGGGCGCGCAAGCTGGAGGAGGCGGGCTGCCACGTCGTCTACGGCCTGGTCGGCCTCAAGACGCACTGCAAGCTGTCCCTCGTGGTCCGTCAGGAGGGCGAGACGCTGCGCCGTTACAGCCACGTCGGCACGGGCAACTACCACCCCAAGACCGCCCGCCTCTATGAGGACCTGGGTCTGCTCACCGCGGACCCGCAGGTCGGCGCGGACCTGTCGGACTTGTTCAACCGTCTCTCCGGATACTCCCGCCGGGAGACGTACCGCCGTCTGCTGGTCGCGCCGAAGTCCCTGCGCGACGGCCTGATCTCGCGCATCGACAAGGAGATCCAGCACCACCGCGCGGGCCGCCCGGCGTTCGTGCGCATCAAGGTCAACTCGATGGTCGACGAGGCGATCATCGACGCCCTGTACCGCGCCTCGCAGGCCGGCGTCCCGGTCGACATCTGGGTGCGCGGCATCTGCGCGATCCGCCCGGGCGTCGCGGGCCTGTCGGAGAACGTCCGGGTCCGTTCGATACTCGGCCGCTTCCTGGAGCACTCCCGCGTCTTCGCCTTCGGCAACGGGGGTGAGCCGGAGGTGTGGATCGGCAGCGCCGACATGATGCACCGCAACCTCGACCGTCGTATCGAGGCGCTCGTCCGGGTCGTCGACCCCGGTCACCGGGCCGCGCTGAACCGCCTGCTGGAGACCGGCATGTCCGGCACCACCGCGTCCTGGCACCTGGGCGCGGACGGGGAGTGGACCCGGCACGCGACCGATGCCGACGGTCAGCCCCTGCGCAACGTCCAGGAGATGCTCATAGACGCCCGGAGGCGCCGGCGTGGCACAGCAACACCATGACCTGACGGATCCGGCCGCCGGGCCATCCCCCGAGCTCACGGCTGCGCTCGAGCGGGGAGGTGGCCCCACGGGTGACGCGCTCGCAGGCTATCTCCGCGCGCAGGCGACGGAGTTCCTGAGGGCGCTGCGCCTGCACCGGGAGACGGGCGGGACCACGAACGGAGGCAGGGCGGCCGGAACCGCGCACGGCGGCAGGGCCGGCACAACCGCCCATGGGGGGAGGACGAGCGGGACCGCCCACGGGGGGCGGGCGAACGGGGAACGGACGGCCGACGCACCGCACACGGCGGTCGACGCGGCCCGCTCCTTGCGGCGCGCGGCCCGCCGTATCAGCGGCAGCCTGCACACCTTCCGCCCGGTCCTGGACCCGGAGTGGTCGGAGGAGATGCGTCCCGAACTGGCCTGGGTCTCCGGCACCCTGGCCCTGGAGCATGCCCACGAGGCCCGCCTGGAACGGCTGCTGACGGCGCTGCACCGGCTGTCGGGTGCGACGGCGCTCCCCGCGCAGTCCGTCGGCATCCACTCGACGGCGAGCGAGCGCGGCCAGCTCACCGTCGGCGCGGCCAAGGCGGGGGCGCTGCTGGACCGGCAGCTGACGCTGGCCCGGACCCGGGCGCACTCGACCGCGCTGCAGGCCCTCGGCTCCGCCCGGTTCCACGCGGTCGCCGACAAGGTCGCCTTACTCGCCAGCGAGGTCCCGCTCATCTCCCCGGCGGCCGATCTGCGCCCGCTGGCCGGGGCGGCCCAGGAGCGGCTGACCGACGCGGTGGCCGCGCTGCCGCTGGTCACCGCGGGCAGCCCGTACAACGCCCAGGCGCTGGTGCACGGCCTGTCGCCCGATCCGCCCTCCCCGCATCCCCAGGACGCGCCCTGGCACCAGGTCCGGCTGCTGCTTCGTCTGCACCGCTACGCCCAGGAGGCCCTGCTCGGCGGCGACCCCGCGCCGAACGTACGGCTGCTGCAGGCCGGGCAGTCCCTGGACCGGCACCGGGACGCCGCGGAGGCGGCGGCCGCGGCGGCGCAGGCGGCCCGCACCCCGCGGATCGCCCCGGCGACGGCGTACGCCCTCGGCGTGCTGCACGCCGACCAGCGGCACGAGGTGGAAGCGGCCCGGTACGCGTTCCAGCGGATCTGGGCGAAGGAAGCCGTAGGACTCCTTTGAGGAGGCACCGGTCCATGCACCCCACGCATCCCACGGACCCCGGGGACTCCACCGGCCCCGGGGATCCCATCGGCGGCCCCGTCGTCCTGGCCGCGGGCTGTGTCCTGTGGCGCCGCTCCCCGCTCGACGGCACGCTGGAGCTGTGCCTTGTGCACCGCCCGAAGTACGACGACTGGTCCTTCCCGAAGGGCAAGCTCAAGCGCGCCGAGGTCGATCTGACCGGCGCGCTGCGCGAGACCCTGGAGGAGACCGGCCACACGGCCGCGCCCGGCGCCGAGCTGCCCACCCAGCGCTACCTGGCGAACGGCCGCCCCAAGCGGGTCCGCTACTGGGCCGCGGAGGCCACGGGGGGCGGGTTCACCCCGACCGACGAGGTGGACCGGGTCCTGTGGCTGGCGCCGACGGCGGCCCGCGCCCGCCTCACCCAGCCGAGGGACCGCACCCTCGTCGATGCCCTGCTCCAGGCACTGCGCCTGGCATAGTCGGGCCCGGTCGGCACGAGCCGAAGCGGTCCGCGACACGGGCCGGAACGGCCCGCGGCACGAGCCGGAACGGCCCATGACCCAAGCCGGAACGGCCCATGACCCAAGCCGGAACGGCCCACGACCCAAGCCGGAACGGCCCACGACCCAAGCCGGAACAGTCCACGACACGAGCCGGCACGGCCCACGCCGATACGGCCCACGGCCCAAGCCGAAACGCCCCCGGCCCAAGCCGCAACGGCCCCCGGCCCGAGCCGCGCCCAGCCCGCAGGCGCGCCGCCCAGGCCGCACCACCCGCCCGTCGGCCCGCGCCGCACCACCCGCCCGCCCCCACCGAATCCCCTCCGCCACCCCCCTCACAGTTGCCCCACCGCCACCTTCCGTACCGCTTGGGCCGGGATCCGGCCGTGTCCTCGGCGTAAGCGTTCCGTGACCTAACCACACCGTCCCTAGGGGTTCACCCCGCGTTCATTTACGCCCTTCGGCGGCTTCACCTGATCTGCCTAATTTCGGCCTTACCCGATGGGGACGCGCTCTGGGGGACGCGTCCGCTCGACCCCGACTTCGCAGCAATCACGCACGCCGCCGGATTCAGGACGGCGGCTCCTGGAAGGAATTTCCTCAGTGAAGCTTCAGCGCATGAACCGGCGGGCCCTCGCCCTCGGCGCACTCGCCGTCTCCGGCGCCCTGGCCCTCACGGCGTGCGGCTCCGACGACACGGGCAGCAAGTCCAGTGGGGGTGGCGCCTCGACGTCCGCGGCCGCCGGAAACATCAAGTGCGACGACGCCAAGGGCCAGCTGCAGGCATCCGGCTCCACGGCGCAGAAGAACGCGATCGACGCCTGGGTGAAGCAGTTCACACAGGCCTGCTCCGGCGTGCAGGTCAACTACAACCCCACCGGGTCGGGCGCGGGCATCACCGCGTTCCTGCAGGGCCAGACCGCGTTCGCCGGTTCGGACTCCGCGCTGAAGCCCGAGCAGGTCACCGAGTCCAAGAAGGTCTGCTCCGGCGGCCAGGCCATCGACCTGCCCATGGTCGGCGGCCCGATCGCCCTCGGCTTCAACGTGCCGGGCGTGGACAGCCTCGTCCTGGACGCCTCGACGATCGCCAAGATCTTCGACGGCAAGATCAGCAACTGGAACGACAAGGCGATCGCGGCGCTCAACCCGAACGCCAAGCTGCCCGACCTCAAGATCCAGGCGTTCCACCGCTCGGACGAGTCCGGCACCACCGACAACTTCACCAAGTACCTGATCAGCCAGGCCAAGACCGACTGGCCCTACTCGGGCGGCAAGGCGTGGCAGGCCAAGGGCGGCCAGGCCGCGCAGGGCTCCTCCGGCCTCGCCGCGCAGGTCAAGCAGACCGCCGGTGCGATCTCGTACTTCGAGCTGTCCTACGCCGCCGACGGCATCAAGACCGTCGACCTGAAGACCGCCGCCTCCGAGCCGGCCAAGGCCACCGCGGACAACGCCTCCAAGGCGATCGCCTCCGCCAAGGTCGCCGGCACCGGCCAGGACCTGGCGCTGAAGCTGAACTACAACCCGACCGAGGCCGGCGCCTACCCGCTGACCCTGGTCACCTACGAGATCGTCTGCGACAAGGGCAACAAGTCCGACACCCTCGCCGGCACCAAGGCGTTCCTGCGCTACGTCGCCTCCGAGGACGGCCAGAAGGTTCTGTCGCAGAACTCCTACGCCCCCATCCCCGCCGAGATCATCTCCAAGGTCCGTACCACCATCGAGGGCCTGAGCTAAGCGAGTGTGCGGCCCGGCTCCCCCAGGGATCCGGGCCGCACCGTCCGGTGCACCGCCGCCCGGGGCCGTACGCGACGTACGACCCCACCGAGCCGCCCCACCCGCGCGGCTCCGCAGACCGGAGAACCCGATGAACATATCGACGCAGACCACAGACGCACCTCCCCCCACGCCCGAGCGCCCCGCTGCCGAGACCAAGCGCGCAGCCCGCGGCGCCACCCGCCCCGGCGACCGGATCTTCCTCGGCCTCTCCCGTGGATCCGGCATCTTCCTGCTGGTGGTCATGGCCGCCATCGCGGTCTTCCTGACCTACCGCGCGTCCATCGCGATCAGCAAGGACGACGGGAACTTCCTCACCACGTTCGACTGGAACACCAATGTCGACCCGCCGGTCTTCGGCATCGCGGTACTGGCCTTCGGCACGGTGGTCTCCTCGATCATCGCCATGGCCCTCGCGGTCCCGGTCGCGGTGGGCATCGCGCTGTTCCTCACCCACTACGCGCCGCGCCGCCTGAGCGGCCCCATCGCGTACGTGATCGACCTGCTCGCCGCAGTGCCGTCCATCGTGTACGGCCTGTGGGGCGCCCTGATCCTGGTCCCGCACCTCGGCGGCCTGTACAGCTGGCTCGACGACTACCTGGGCTGGACCGGCATCTTCTCCTGGCAGGGCGGCGCCGCCCGCTCGCTGCTCACCGTGGGCATCCTGCTCGCGATCATGATCCTGCCGATCATCACCAACGTCAGCCGTGAGGTCTTCCGGCAGACCCCGCGCATGCACGAGGAGGCGGCGCTCGCCCTCGGTGCCACGCGCTGGGAGGTCATCCGGATGTCGGTGCTGCCCTTCGGCCGCTCCGGCGTGATCTCCGCGTCGATGCTCGGCCTCGGCCGCGCCCTCGGTGAGACGATGGCCGTGGCGACGGTGCTGTCCCCGACCTTCGAGATCAAGGCCAGCCTGCTCGACCCGGGCGGCGGCACGTTCGCCCAGAACATCGCCAGCAAGTTCAGCGAGGCCACCGAGCTGGGCCAGGACGCGCTGATCGCGTCCGGTCTGGTCCTGTTCGTGATCACCCTGCTGGTCAACGGCGCGGCGCGCATGATCATCAACCGCCGCAAGGAGTACTCGGGGGCCAACGCATGAGCACCGCAGCCGTCACCGACACGCGCAGCGACTCCCTGCAGGGAGCCCGGCTGCCGAAGTGGTCGCCGTGGGCGTTCGCGGCGGGCTCGCTGGCCGTCGCCGTGGGCATCGGCCTGGCCGCCGGCCTGGACAGCAAGGTCCAGTGGGGTCTGATCGCCGCGATCCTGTTCGTGCTGAGCACCTTCACCGTCGCCGCTCGCGTCGAGGGCCGCCGCCAGGCCAAGGACCGCATCGCGACCGCCCTGGTCTGGGTGTGCTTCCTGCTGGCCGTGATCCCGCTGGCGTCCCTGATCTGGGCGACCGTGCAGCGCGGTGTGAAGGTCTTCGACGTCTACTTCCTGACCCACTCGATGGGCGTGGTCGGCGACTCCGAGCCCGGCGGTGGCATCTACCACGCCATTCTCGGCACGCTGGAGCAGGTCGGCCTGGCCTCCCTGATCTCCGTGCCGGTCGGTGTCCTCACCGCGATCTACCTGGTCGAGTACGGCCGCGGCAAGCTCGCCACGGCCGTCACCTTCTTCGTCGACGTGATGACGGGCATCCCGTCGATCGTCGCCGGCCTGTTCGTCCTCAGCTTCTGGATCCTCATCCTGGACATGGGCTACTCCGGTTTCGCCGGGTCGCTCGCGCTGTCCATCCTGATGATGCCCGTGGTCGTGCGCTCCACGGAGGAGATGCTCAAGCTCGTCCCGAACGAGCTGCGCGAGGCGTCCCTCGCCCTGGGCGTGCCCAAGTGGCGCACCATCATCAAGGTGGTCCTGCCGACGTCGATCGGCGGCATCACCACCGGTGTGATGCTCGCGGTGGCGCGCATCACCGGTGAGACCGCCCCGGTGCTGCTGCTGGTGTGGAAGACCAGCTTCATTAACAGCAACCCGTTCCAGGACCCGCAGGCCTCGCTGCCGCTGTACATCTACCAGCAGTACGCGAACAGCTCCGGTGCCAACGCGGCCTACGACCGTGCCTGGGCGGCGGCGCTCACCCTGATCGCCTTCGTGATGATCCTCAACCTGGTGGCCCGCGGCATCGCCCGCTGGAAGGCCCCGCAGACCGGTCGCTGACGCGGCCACACAGCGACCGAAGAAGAGAAGTGACGTAATCATGGCCAAGCGAATCGACGTCAGCGGACTGTCCGCCTACTACGGCTCCCACCGCGCGATCGAGGACATCTCGATGACCATCGAGCCCCGCTCGGTGACGGCGTTCATCGGCCCGTCGGGCTGCGGCAAGTCGACGTTCCTGCGCACCCTGAACCGTATGCACGAGGTCACCCCCGGCGGCCGCGTCGAGGGCAAGGTGATGCTGGACGACGAGGACCTGTACGGCACCGGGGTCGACCCGGTCGCGGTGCGCCGCGAGGTCGGCATGGTCTTCCAGCGCCCGAACCCCTTCCCCACCATGTCGATCTTCGACAACGTGGCGGCGGGTCTGCGTCTGAACGGCAACTACAAGAAGAGCGAGCTGAACGACGTCGTCGAGAAGTCGCTCAAGGGCGCGAACCTCTGGAACGAGGTCAAGGACCGGCTGAACAAGCCCGGCTCCGGCCTGTCCGGCGGTCAGCAGCAGCGTCTGTGCATCGCCCGGGCGATCGCGGTGGAGCCGAAGGTGCTGCTGATGGACGAGCCCTGCTCGGCCCTGGACCCGATCTCCACCCTCGCCATCGAGGACCTGATCGGTGAGCTGAAGGAGCGCTTCACGATCGTCATCGTGACGCACAACATGCAGCAGGCCGCGCGTGTCTCGGACCGCACCGCCTTCTTCAACCTGGCGGCCGTCGGCCAGCCCGGCCGGCTGATCGAGATCGACGACACGGAGCGCATCTTCTCCAACCCGTCGGTCCAGGCGACGGAGGACTACATCTCCGGCCGCTTCGGCTGAGCCGCCCGCGGCGCAACGGCCCCCGGGGCCGAGCCGCCCCGGCGGCTGAGCGGCCACCCGGCCGGAATGCCCCCGCGGCGCAACGGTCCCAGCGGCCGGAACGCCCCCGCGGCTGAGCGGCCACTTCGGCCGAGCAGCCGCACCCAAGGCCCCTCGCGGTGCTGCATGGCGGTGCCACCGCGAGGCACCAAAAGGGCCCGCCCCCTGGCTCCCGGGGGGCGGGCCCGTTTGTCGTTCCGTCCGGCGCCTGCAGAAACGCGGGTTCTACGCACTCGCGGCTTCTACAGGAACGCGAGCTTCTCGATCCCGAACACCGCGGCGGCGACGAGGCCCGCCGCCGGCATGGTGATGAACCAGCCGAGCACGATGTTCTTGGCGACGCCCCAGCGCACCGCGTTCACCCGCTTCGTCGCGCCCACACCCATGATCGCCGAGGTGATGACATGGGTCGTGGAGATCGGCGCCTTGAAGATGAAGGCGGTGGTGAACATGATCGACGCGCCCGTGGCCTCCGCCGCGAACCCCTGCGGCGGGTCCAGCTCGATGATCTTGCGACCGAGGGTCCGCATGATCCGCCAGCCGCCGGCGTAGGTGCCCAGGGACAGCATCACGGCGCAGACGAGCTTCACCCAGACCGGGATCGGGTCGCCGAAGGTCTCGTGGCCGGAAATGACCAGTGCCAGGACCACGACACCCATCGTCTTCTGGGCGTCCTGGAGGCCGTGGCCGAGGGCCATGCCGGCCGCCGAGACGGTCTGGGCGATACGGAAGCCCCGCTTGGCCTTGTGCGGGTTGGACCGGCGGAACAGCCACATGATCGCCGTCATGACCAGGTAGCCGACGATCAGGCCGACGACCGGGGACAGGAACATCGGGATGACGATCTTGTCGAGGACGCCGTTCCACAGTACGTCGGTACCGCCGGCGAGCGCCGCGCCCACCATGCCGCCGAACAGCGCGTGCGAGGAGGAGGACGGCAGGCCGTAGTACCAGGTGACCAGGTTCCACACGATCGCGCCGACCAGGGCCGCGAAGAGGATGGCCATCCCCGTGGAGCCGCTCGGCGTCTCGATCAGGCCCTCGCTGACGGTCTTGGCGACGCCCGACCCCAGGAAGGCACCGGCGAGGTTCATCACCGCGGCCATCGCCAGGGCCGCCCGCGGGGTGAGCGCGCGGGTGGAGACCGAGGTGGCGATCGCGTTCGCGGAGTCGTGGAAGCCGTTGGTGTACGTGAAGAAGAGCGCGACCGCGATGGTCACGACCAGAGCGAAGGTGTCCATGGAGGGGTCAGGACTCCTTGACGGCGATGGTCTCCACCGTGTTCGCCACGTGCTCGAACGCGTCCGCCGCCTCTTCCAGGACATCCACGATCTGCTTGAGCTTGAGCACCTCGATGGCGTCGTACTTGCCGTTGAAGAGGTGGGCGAGCAGCTTGCGGTGGATCTGGTCGGCCTGGTTCTCGAGGCGGTTGACCTCGATCCAGTACTCGGTCAGGTTCTGCATCGTCCGCAGATTCGGCATGGCCTCGGCGGTGAGCTCGGCCGCCCGCGCCAGCACCTCGATCTGCTGTTCGACACCCTTGGGGAGCTCCTCGACGTTGTAGAGGACGACCAGGTCGACGGCCTCCTCCATGAAGTCCATGATGTCGTCGAGGGACGAGGCGAGGGAGTAGATGTCCTCGCGGTCGAACGGCGTGATGAACGAGGAGTTCAGCTGGTGGAAGATCGCGTGCGTGGCGTCGTCGCCCGCGTGTTCCGCGGCCCGCATACGCTCTGCGATCTCGGCCCGGGCGGAAGCGTCCGCCCCGAGCAGTTCCATCAGGAGTTTCGAGCCGGTGACGATGTTGTCCGCGGACGCGGCGAACATGTCGTAGAAGCTCGTCTCCCTGGGGGTCAGACGAAAGCGCACGTGGGGTCCTCGGGATGCATCGGTTTCGGTCAGGCTGATGCTAGGCGCATCATCCGGCCACGGCTAACGGGCCGCCCCCCAGTGTCGCCCATCAAGGAGACTGATCGGCACGGGGGCTTCGGCGGCCGCATCCCCTTCTACCCGGCAAACTTCGGTACCATATACCCACCAGGGGTATATAGCCGTAATCTGGACACGGGTCGGCACACATGGCAGCACACTGGGAGGACGCGATGACGACCACCGAGGCCGGCGCGGGTGCGCCCTCCGCGACGGAGACGCAGACCACAGACGCGGGCGCGGCGCCCGACGTGGTGACCGACCACGATCGCGGTGTGCACGGCTACCACCACCAGAAGGCCGAGCACCTCAAGCGCCTGCGCCGCATCGAGGGCCAGATCCGCGGCCTGCAGCGCCTGGTCGACGAGGACGTGTACTGCATCGACATACTCACCCAGGTGTCGGCCTCCACCAAGGCGCTGCAGTCCTTCGCGCTGCAACTGCTGGAGGAGCACCTGCGGCACTGCGTCGCCGACGCGGCCGTCAAGGGCGGCGACGAGATCGAGGCGAAGGTGAAGGAGGCCACGCAGGCCATCGCCCGCATGCTGCGCACCTGAGGCGGCGCCGGGTCCGGGAGGGGCCGGCCGGCCCGGTCAGCCCTCGCGGGCGTCCCGCTCCTCGGCCACGCGCAGCACCTCGTCGATGCTCTCCATGCTGAGCCGCTCCCGGGCGGCCGAGGCGGCGATGATCAGCTCGCAGCACAGCTCTATCTCGGCGAGCGCCACATGGTCCTGAACCGCCGTACCGCCGAGCGGAGCCACGAGCCTCACCTCATCTCTGCCGTCACCGGCTTCCTAGAGTAGGGAGCGGCCCACAGCCCGCGCATGGCACGGAAGGGCTAGTCCTCATCCCCTCGGCGATCCGCCCGGCGTCCGCTCGGCGATCCGGCCGTCGTAGATGTCCGCACTCCTCGGCAGCCGAACGGCGACGGGCGCGCCGAAGTCGTACAGCAGC
This sequence comes from Streptomyces sp. NPDC028635, assembly GCF_040637635.1. Taxonomy (NCBI): domain Bacteria; kingdom Bacillati; phylum Actinomycetota; class Actinomycetes; order Kitasatosporales; family Streptomycetaceae; genus Streptomyces; species Streptomyces sp. NPDC028635. The sequence continues at coordinate 56,046 of NZ_JBEZWX010000034.1, forward strand.
GTCGTCGAGGCGACCGCCACGGCGTCCTTCTTCTGCCCGTTGACGAAGCTGAACCGGTGCCGGATCTTGCGGATGCGGCCGGCGTCGTCGAGGTAGACGTCGAACGGCACCAGCGCGGTGGCGAACCCTTTCGCCGCGGCGCGCAGCGCGTCCCGGTCGGCGGGGACCACGGCGCCGCGCGCGGCCGCGGCGAGGTCGGCGGTGCCGCGGTAGTGCCGCACCGGCGTCCCCGCGACCTCGGTCCGCCCCACGTAGGTCGCGGTGCGCGTGCCGCGCAGCACCTCGGCGGCGGCGAACGGGTCGGTCGCGCCGCCGGTGACGAGGTTGCCGTCGGAGACCGACGCGCTCTCCACCCGCACCCACTTGTCGGCGGGCACCCCGGCGCCCCGGTTCTTCATGAACAGCGCGCCCGGTGCGAGCAGTTCCGTGATGGGCCGGTGCTCACTGCTGCCCGCCGGGTCCTGCGGCAGCACCACCCGCAACTCCCCGAGCCGGTGCCGGAAGTCGTAGACGCCCTCCCCGCGGATCGTCACCCGGGTGCCGCCGGTCGCCATCTCCATCGCCGTGCGCGCCTTCGAACTCCCCGCGGCCTCCAGCCGGTCCGGGGCGTTTTTGAGCAGCCCGACGGCGTCGTCCGCGCCGCGGGCGTCCTCGGCCGCGGCCCCGCTGCCGGAGCACCCGGCGGCACCGGCGCACACGCACACCATGACTCCGGCCGTGGCGAGTGCCCCGCCTGAACGCCGCCAGCGCTGCCGCCGCTGTGCCATCGCCTGCCTACCCCCAGCCGGTACGTCCGTCACGGGCCGCCTGTCGTTCCGGTTAACGACGGGTAGGTGCCGCCGTCACGGCCGGGGGGCCGCGGCGGTGACCGGCTGACGGCCCGTTAACCATGCCCCGCTACGGTGGACACGTGACCCAGCAGGACGGTTCTCCGGCAACCCGCCAGGAACACCGCACGACCACCGTCGAACAAGGCCGCTTCTGCCTGGCCCGCTGCACCTGCGGCTGGCGGGGCCCGGCGCGCCGCGCACGGAGCCAGGCCAGAACCGACGCGGAGACCCACGCGAACGCGCCGTGACCGCACGGACACGAGGGAACCCGGCGCGCCTCCACCCCGTCCCCACCCACAGAACCCCACGGGACGGAGACCCACACATGGACCGGCGCACCTTCCTCGGCGGGACCGCGGCCGCGGTCACCACGGTGACCACGGCCGCCTGCACCGGCGGCACCGGAGCGCGGGCGGCGGCCCAGTCCTCCGCCCCGCCGCTGAAGGCCGCCTCCGCCTCCGCCCCCGCGGGCCTCGCCGCCCTCGCCCGGGACCTCGACGGCACCCTGGTCCGCCCCGGCGACGCCGCCTGGGCGGCCGCCCGCCAGCTGTACAACACCCGCTTCGACGCCCTGAAGCCCACCGCCGTCGCCTACGTGGCCCACGCCGACGACATCCGCACCGCGCTCGCCTACGCCCGCGCCCACCGCCTCACCGTCGCGATCCGCAACGGCGGCCACTCCTACGCCGGCTGGTCCTCGGGCGACAACCGCCTGATCCTCGACGTCTCCAAGCTCAACCGGGTCCGCGCCTCCGGCACCACGGCCGTGGTCGGCGCCGGCGCCAAGCTGATCGACGTCTACCGCGCCCTGGCCGCGAAGGGCGCGACGATACCCGCCGGCTCCTGCCCCACCGTCGGCGTCTCCGGCCTCACGCTCGGCGGCGGCCACGGCGTGGTCTCCCGCGCCTACGGCCTGACCTGCGACAGCCTCACCGCCGCCACCCTCGTCACCGCCGACGGCCGGCAGCTCACCGCCGACGCCTCGAACCACCCCGACCTGTTCTGGGCCCTGCGCGGCGCCGGCAACGGCAACTTCGGTGTCGTCACCGAGCTGCACTTCCGCACCCACCCCGCCCCGCAGGCGGTCACCGCGTACCTGAGCTGGCCGTGGTCGAAGGCGGCCGCGGTGGTGAAGGCGTGGCAGGAGTGGGGCCCCTCCCAGCCCGACGAGATCTGGTCGTCGCTGCATCTGGCGAACACCGCCGGCGGCACCCCGACCGTCACCGTCTCCGCCTTCTCCCTGGGCACCTACGGCGAGCTGAAGAACGCCGTCGACCGTCTCGCGCACAGCGCCGGGGCCAACGCCCGCAGCGTCTCCCTGCGCCGCCGCTCCTACGAGGAGGCGATGGAGATCTACGCCGGCTGCTCGGCCTTCTCCGCCGACGCGCAGTGCCATCTGCCGGGCGCGACTCCGGGCCGCTCCCCGCAGGGCCTGCTGCACCGCGAGACGTACGCGGCCCGCTCGGACTTCTTCGACCGGTCGCTGTCACCGGCCGGCATCCAGACCCTGCTCGCCCAGATCAGGTCGGTCCGCGGCGGCACCGGCAGCTTCGCGCTGACCGCGCTCGGCGGGGCCGTCAACCGCGTCTCCCCCACGGCGACGGCCTTCGTGCACCGCCGCTCGCGCATGCTGGCCCAGTACATCGCGGCCTGGCGCCCGGGCACCCCCGGCACGGCGTCCCAGTCCTGGCTGGCGTCCGCCCACGGCGCGATGCGGCCGTACGCCTCGGGGGCGGCGTACCAGAACTACACGGATGCGACGCTGAGGAACTGGCGCACCGCCTACTACGGCGACGCGGGGGCCCGGCTGGCGCAGGTGAAGAAGACCTACGACCCGAACCGCTTCTTCACCTTCCCCCAGGCCCTGTAGCGGGGCTTCAGGCCGCCAGGTCCCGTTCCTCGCTGCCGGCAGGGTGCTCGGACCGCGCGTTCGGGATCAGCGCCTCCTGCGCGTCGGCCTGCTGCCGCCGGGAGCGGATCAGCCGGCCGGCCCTCGACCGCTCCACGGCCTTCGCCAGCGGTGTCAGCGCCGCCGTGGCGAGCGGCGACAGCAGCAGCGCCACGGCCGTACCGAGGGCGAAGCCGCCGATGACGTCGGTCGGATAGTGCACGCCCATGTAGACGCGGCAGAAGCCCTCGAGGAGGGCGAGCCCGATCCCGACGAGCCCGAAGCGGCGGTTGGCGACGAACAGGGCGACGCCCATGGCCATGGTGAGCGTGGCGTGGTCGCTGACGAAGGAGAAGTCGTTCTTGCCGGAGACGAGGACGTCCAGGCCCTGGTGGTCGTTGAAGGGCCGCGGCCGCTGCACGAAGCCGCGGATCGGGACGTTGACGAGGACGGCGATGCCGGCCGCGAGCGGCGCCCACACCAGAGCGGCCACCGAGGAGGCGGCGTCCTCCCCGCCCCGGCGCCGCACGGTCCACCAGCACCACAGCACCAGCAGGACCATGGCGAGCAGCAGGCCGTACTCGCCGACGAACTCCATGGCCCGGTCGAACCAGTGCGGGGCGTCCTTGGCGAGGCCGTTGATGTCGTAGAGGAGGTCGACGTCGGGGTTCGACCCGGATTCGGCGAGTCCAGCCATCGTGCTGCGGCCCCTTCGTCGTTGTCCCGGGCGCACCTCGCGTGCGCCGCTGCTGCCCACCCCCGTGGTGTGTAGACCCGCTTACGTCAGACGTGCGCTCGACTACGTCAACAGGAACGCACGGCCCCCGTTGATACGTTCCACCCTCCACCGAATGATCACGCAGACGTTATCGAAGAGAGACACGTCGCCGCAGCTCAGGGGGTGGGTTCACACAGGGTTCACACCGCGGTGGGGAGCGCTTTCGCGCCATCTTCGGTGACCCGGGTGGCCCCGAAGTAGTCACCCGTGTCGATCGGGTCGAACCGGATGACGGCCCCCGTGCGCGGCGCGTCGATCATGTACCCGCCGCCGACGTAGATGCCGACGTGGTGGATGGCCCGCGAGTCGGCCGGATCGTGGGAGAAGAACACCAGGTCTCCCGGCAGCAGTTCGTCCCGCTTGGGGTGCGGCCCCGCGTTGTACTGGTCGTTGGCGACACGCGGCAGCGTGATGCCCACGCTCTGGTAGGCGGCCTGCGTCAGCCCCGAACAGTCGAACCGTCCGCCCTGCTCAGGCGTGCCCTCCCCACCCCATAGATAGGGCGTCCCGAGCTTCTTCTGCGCGAAGTAGATGGCCCCGGCGGCCTGTTTGGAGGGGTCGATCCGGGTGACGGGCGCGGCGAAGCTGTCCTCCAGCGTGGTGATCGTCTTCACGTAGTTCTGGGTCTCCTTGTACGGCGGCACACCCCCGTACTTGATGACCGCGTACGCGCCCGCGTTGTAGGCGGCGAGCATGTTGTGCGTGGCGTTGCCGGGGACGCTCCTGACGTCCTTGGAGAGTTCGCAGTCGTACGACGCGGCCGATGGAATCGCGTCATTCGGGTCCCAGATGTCGCGGTCGCCGTCGCCGTCGCCGTCGATGCCGTGCGTCGCCCAGGTGCCGGGGATGAACTGCGCTATCCCCAGGGCCTTCGCCGGGCTCCTGGCGGCGGGGTTGAACCCGCTCTCCTGGTAGAGCTGCGCGGCGAGCAGCGCCGGATTGAGGGCGGGGCACAGGTTGCCCCACTTCTGCACGAGGGCCTGGTAGGCGGCGGGCACCGCACCCTTGGCCAACGCCCGACCGGCTCCGCCGACGCCGTTCATGAGGTTGCCGGCGACGACGTACACCCCGACGACGAGCAGCAGCACGAAGCTCACCCCTGCCGCGGCGGCGCCACCCGCCCAGAGCCACGCCTTACGCACCGTCAACCGCCCCTCACCGACCGGGAGTCCGCCCGCGCCAGTTTAGGAGCTTCCCACCCGGAATCCGGTGCAACCGAAGCTCTCGTAGTCGGTGGGGCCGCTTTTGACGTGATACAGCACCACGGTCCAGTCACCGGGGTCGTTCGTGACCGGGATGGCGTTCTCGGCCTTGCCCTCGAAGTGGCTCTGGAAGTCGTCGGGATAGGTCAGCTCGATGAAGTCGCCGTCCCGGGTGGTCCGGTAGATGTCCAGCGGCTTGCTCGTGTAGCCGATGTTCTTGCTCTCCATGAGCAGGCCCTCGAACGGCTTGCCCGTCTCGGAATCGATCTCGTGGGGCGGTTTCACGCCGACGGAGACGTAGTAGGGGGCGGGCAGGGTGCTGAGCCAGCTCGTCTCCTTGAAACGGAAGGAGATCTTCGCCTTCCTGCGGACGGTGGCGGACTGCGGATCGTCGGCGTCGTCCACGTCCGTCTGGAGGATGTAGGGCGGACTGGCCGCGCCGATGAGCCCGCACGTGCCGATGCCGTGCGCGGCCTCGTCCGGTTTGTCGGACAGATGCCAGTAGTCGTGCGAGACCCGGTTGTTCTCGATGTACGCGGGCGGCTTCGTCTGCGCGACGGGGCTCGCCGACGGCGAGGACCCGCCGCCGCCCGCCCCCTGTGCCTGCTGCTCGTCCCGCCCACCCAGGGTCCGCAGCGCCACCGCGGTCCCCGACCCGACCACCACGGCGACGGCAAGGGTGACAATCCAAGCGGTACGCCGACGGGGGCGCGGCCCCGGCGGCACGGCCGTGGTGGCGGCGGGGCCGAGGGTGGGGACGTAGGCGGGGAGTGCGGTCGGCGTGTAGCCCGGACCCGCGGTCGGCTGGGACGCGACCGGGGCCGCCCCGTGCCCCGGCGGCACCAGCCCGGCCGCCACGGCGGCGGCGAGGTCCCGCGGGACCGCCTCACCCTGCCCGGCGAGCCGCGCGTAGTACGGGTCCTCGGTGAGCGCGGAGCCGACCGCGCAGCGCGCGATGACCTCGTCCAGGCCGGGGCGCCGGGCCGGATCCTTGGCGACGCACTCCTCGATGAGCGCGGCCAGGGCCGGCTCCACACCGCCGAGGTCGATGTCCTCGTGCACGACACGGTAGGAGACGGCGTGTCCGGCTCCGCCCCCGAAAGGGGCCCGCCCGGTCACCGCGTGGGCGACCGTGGCGCCGAGCGCGAAGACGTCCGCCTCCGCGCCGACCCGGTCGTGCGTCAGCACCTCCGGCGCGGTGTACCCGGGCGTGCCGGGCGTCAGGCCGGTCTGGGTGAGCGCCGTGTCGGCCGCGCCCCGCGCGATGCCGAAGTCGATCAGCAGCGGGCCCTGCGCGGAGAGGATCACGTTCTGCGGCTTGAGGTCGCGGTGCGTCACCCCGTACGCGTGCACGCTCGCCAGGGCCTCGGCCAGCGCGGCGAGCAGCCGCGAGGCACTCCCGGCCGGCACGGGCCCGTGCGTGGTCACCGCCTGCGCCAGCGTCGGCCCCGCGACGTACCCCGTCGCCAGCCACAGCGGCGCCGTGTCCAGTGACGCGTCGATCAGGTTCGCCGTGTACGCGCTGCGCACGGCGCGGACGGTCTCCACCTCGCGGCGGAAACGGGCGAGGGCTTCCGGGTGGTCGGTGATCTCGTCGCGGATCACCTTGATCGCCACCAGCCGGCCACCGGGCGACCGCCCGAGGTAGACCTGCCCCATCCCACCCGCACCGAGCCGCGCGAGCAGCGTGTACGCGCCTATGTGCGCCGGATCCTGAGCCTTGAGTGCGTGCACGGACCGACCCTGCCACAAAGATCATTCGCGCGCATGTATCGGTGACGCTCCCTCAGCGCCGCTGGACGGCAGGGCGGTTCACGGGACGCCCGCCGCGTCCCGGTACGCCTCCGCCGCCTCCGCACCCAGCACCACGCTGTAGGACACGTCGTCCGTGTCGCCGCCGTCCTCGTGGCCGCCGAGCACCCCCACCACCCGACCGAGCCGGTCGAGCCACGGGCTGCCGCTCGTGCCGCTGCTGAACCCGGGGCAGTTGATCCGCTGCTGCGTGGAGCTGTGCCGCACCGGCTTGTTGGTGCACACCACCGGCGCCTCCTGGTCGTCGGGGTACCCCGTGACCGTCACCGTGCTCGCCCCGGTCGTCGTACCGGTGACGAACCGGTTCGCGCCGACGACGTCCTCCACGGCCTTGCCGCCGCGCGGCGCGAGCACCGCGAAGGCCACGTCGCTGTCCTCGCTGCGCTCCGCCTGCCACCCGTCCGGCAGCATCATCCGCTGCACCGGCCACGCCCCGTAGGGCGCCTTGCCGTACCGGTAGCCCGGCACGAACACCAGATCGTCCTCGTCCTCGCTGCCGTCGCCGCTCAGACAGTGCGCCGCGGTCACGATGAGGTCGCGGTGCGGGCTGTGCACCACGGAGGCGGTGCAGAAGTGCTCACCCGCCCAGTCGGTGGTACCCGCATGAAAGAGCGCCCCGATCCGGGCGCTCGGCGGAGTGGGCGCGGCCCGCACGGTCACGCCGAGCGGCCGGGGCCAGGCGCGCGCGGCAGCACCGGAACACGAGGCACCGGCCAGCAGCACGAGCACACAGAAGAGCGCGCGTCTGCGAGGGCCCACGGAGCGTGAGGAGCGCTTCATCGGCGACCACTGTGACGGACGAAGGTGAGAAAATCGTCAGACGCGCTGCATCGGCGGCCGGGCGCGTCGCGGAAACCGCGGCGCTTCGGGCGAACCGACCTGGACACCGCGCACGAATCCGACCACGACAACGGCCATGACAGGGCTGCCTCCGTCCTTCACCGCACCGACACCGCACCGCTTGCCCCGCGGGCGGCCCCGTACACCTCCGGCGCCCGCCCGGCGCGGCAGCCCCACGCTACGACGCCGGGCCGTGGCGCGACACCCGAACGGAGCCACCCCGGTGAAAAGCGGCTCAGGCGTCCCCGGCGACCGCGGCGGGGAACGCCACCCCCGTCAGCTCCTCCGACACCGTCCACAGCCGCCGTGCCGCCTCCGCATCGCTCGCCGCCGGTGAGCGGCCCACCAGGGCCGGGGCGCCGCGCAGCTCACCGAGGCCGTCGGGGCCGACGTAGCTCGCGCCGGGGAGGTCCGCCACCGCCGCGTAGAGCGTCGGCAGGGCGCCGGCCCTGTCGTCCTGGGCGAAGAGACGGTTGCCGGCCTGCATGAGCGCCCGCGTCACGGGGCTCGCGGCGTGACTCTGCAGGTTGGTCGCCGCCCAGCCTGGGTGGGCCGCGAGGGCGCGCACCGGGGAGCCTGCCGCGGTCAGACGGCGCTGGAGCTCGAGCGTGAAGAGCAGGTTGGCGAGCTTGGACTGGGAGTAGGCGCGCTGCGGGTTGTAGCGCCGCTCCAGGTTCAGGTCGTCGAAGTGGATCGCCGCCCCGGGCCAGCGGTGCGCGCCGGAGGACACCGTCACCACACGGTCGGCGAGGTGGGGCAGCAGCAGGTTGGTCAGCGCGAAGTGGCCCAGGTGGTTCGTGCCGAACTGGGTCTCGAAGCCGTCCTTCGTCCGGCCCCGCGGCACCATCATCACGCCCGCGTTGTTGACCAGCAGGTCCAGCGGCCCCTCCCAGCCGGCCGCGAACTCCTTCACCGAGGCCAGGTCCGCCAGGTCCAGCCGGCGCACCTCGGTGCTGCCGCGCAGGGTCGCGGCCGCGGCCCGGCCTCGCCCCTCGTCCCGTACCGCGAGGACGACGTGCGCCCCGGCCCCGGCGAGCGCACCGGCGGTCACGAGGCCGATGCCGCTGTTGGCGCCGGTCACGACGGCCGTACGCCCGCTCAGGTCCGGCATCGCGGACACGTTCCACTTGCTCTGCCTGTCAGCCATGGATTCAATGTAGGCAACGCCAACAATGCTGTCAATGACAACAAGGCGCCACGACACGTCATCGTCAGCGGCACAGCTATCGGCCACGGCACGGGCCCCCGCACCGGCACCCGCACCGGCACAGCCATCGACCCCGGCCCCGGCGCCCGATGCTGACACCGGCAACATCGGGATACGATGGCCCACATGCCCGCAAGCCGCCCCTACCACCACGGAGACCTGCGCGCCGCCCTCCTCAAGAGCGCCGAACGCACCCTCCGCGACAAAGGCGCCGGCACCCTCTCCCTGCGGGAACTCGCCCGCGACATCGGCGTCAGCCACGCCGCCCCGGGCCGGCACTTCAAGGACAAGCAGGCCCTGCTCGACGCGCTCGCCCTCACCGGCTACGAACGCCTCATCCAGGCCCTGCACAGCGCCGACGCCCCCGAACTGCCCCTGCCGCAGCGCCTCGCCTCACTCGCCCGCGCCTACCTCGGGTTCGCCATCGACAACCCCGAGCTGCTCGAGCTGATGTTCGCGCGCAAACACGACCCGGACGCCCAGCTCGCCGACGCCGTCGAGCGCTCCTTCGGCTCCCTCACCCACCTGGTCGCCGACGCGCAGCAGCGCGGCGAACTCGTCGCGGGCGACCCCGAGCGCATCACGATGGTCATGGCCGCGAGCCTGCACGGCCTCGCCGCCCTCGTCGCCGGCTGCGCGCTCCCCGCCCAGGAGGCCCTCGACGGCCTGGACGAGCACGTCCACCACCTCCTGCACGGCCTCACCCCGCGCCGGCCCTGACCCTGCGTCACCGCGCCCTCCGCACAAGGGCCCGCCACGCCCCCGCCCACCGGCCGGGGATAGCCTTCACCCCCACAGCGGCGACACGACCGCTCACCCGACCAGCCGTCAGAAACGGCCCACGTCACAAGAGGGCACAACGACGGAACCACACGCCTGGTTCCGCACCGGCCTCATTGCCCGGCGTGACCTGCCGTGATACACAGAGTGACCATACGACTCTTCGCATGGTGTTCGTACGAAACCCGCCAACGAATGACGCCAAGTCGACATACGACAGCGGCATCGTCGGCGAGAATGAGGCCTGACCTCTGCACACCGCAGGGGGACTGCGGAACTACCCAACAGGGGCGGTGACTTACATGCTCTTTGCGGCCGACAAGGGAGACATCAACACCATCATCGGCGGTATCGCTCCGGACTGGGGCCCGTTCGGCAGCCTGGGCAACGAAGCCAAGGTGATGATCGAGGTGGTGATGGCCGTCGCCATCCTGCTCTGCCTCGGCATCGCCGTCTGGGGGGCGGCCAAGCAGCGTATCGGCGCCACCGCCCTGCGGGACACCTTCAGCGCCGAACAGGGCAAGGGGCTCATCATCGCCGGCCTCACCGGGGTGTTCATCATCGGCTCCCTCGGCACGCTGTTCACGATCGTGTACGGCATGGCCGTGTAGCAGACGCGTCCCCCGCCCTCCCCTCCCGTCCCACTCACCTGTCGTGCCCACCGGCTGAGGTTGCGTTTCCCTGATGTCGAGTCACCACACCGCGCCCGCGCGGGAACCAGCACGGCTACCGTCGTACTCCTACGCGTTCCGGTACGAGGTGTTCTTGAACGACGTCGAGGGGGCGTACGCGGCATGAGTCTCGGGGACGAGCAGGACGCTGTCGACGGCGGCTACGGCGGCAGCGGCCAGACGCGCACACGGCTGCCGGAGCGCTCCGGCGACCCCTACGGCGGCGCGCGCCGCCCCGGCCGCCGCTCCTCCTCACGGAGCATGGTCACGGTGGTCGCGGTGGTGGTCCTCCTCATCGCGGCCATCGCCTTCGCCAACCGCGGCGGTGACGGGACGTCGTCCGACAGAGCGGCGGGCAACAAGCCGAAGGCGGCCCCCACGGCGGCCACGGGCACGCGACCGGTCCGCACGAACACCTCCGGCATCCCCTCGGGCTTCGCCCACGACCAGCAGGGGGTGCAGTCCGCTGCCGCGAACTATGCGGCCGCCCTTGGCTCAGACGGCATGTTCGACACGGCCCGACGTCACGAGATCGTGCAGACCCTCGCTGACCCGAGCGCGGCGAACCGGCTGCAGTCGGGGTTCGATGCCGACTACTCGGCGGACTTCATGAAGAAGATCGGGCTCAATGCGGACGGCACCGCCCCGGCGGGCAGCACGTTCGTCAACCGCACGATGCCTGCGGGCACCAAGGTCACGTCGTACAGCGACAGCGCGGCCACCGTGGACGTCTGGTGCAACGGCCTTTTCGGACTCGCGGGAGACAGCTCGACCAATCCTGTGACGAGCGGATGGTTCACCGTGACGATGAAGATGCGTTGGAACGGTGACTGGAAGGTCCTGGAAACCAGTCAGAAGACCGGTCCCACCCCTGTTACCGGCGACAACCCGGTGTCCGGGGCCGACGAGATCGGCAAGGCGGTCCAAGAGTTCGGAGGGTTCACCTATGCCCGGTAGCCGGCACCGCCTGCTCAAGCTCACCGGTCTTGTGGCCGCCGCCCAGACCACCGTGGTGCTGTTCGCCACGCACGCGTTCGCGGACCCATCGCCGGCTCCCACCAAGAGCGCTGATCCCTGTGCGCTCATCGCCGGTCCTGCCAAGAAGTACTGCGAGAAAGGCACCGGCGGAAAAGACAGCCGCTCCGTCTCCCCCGACCCCACCGCCGCCCTCGATCCCCTCTCCTCCCTCGCCAAGGGCTGTGCCGACGCCGCGTCCTGGACCGTCGACAAGCTCAGCGCGGCCGTGAAGGAGACGGCCAACGTCGACTTCACCAACCAGAAGTTCCTCCAGCAGTACGCCGTCGTCTTCGCCGCGTCGACGATCCTCACGCTCCTGCTGTGGCTGCTGGCCGTGGCCAAGCGAGCCGTCCGCGGCGTACCGCTGAGCACCGCCATCTCCGAAGCCGTCGGCTTCCTCTGGCTCACCGTGCTCGCCTCCGCGTTCACCCCGCTGATCCTCTACACCGTCGTCTCCGCCGCCGACGGCGTCAGCGACGTACTGGCCCGGACCACCGGCAACCAGGCCGACACGTTCTTCGGCACCTTCTCCGCCGCCCTGAAGAAGGGCGACGACATCGGCGGCGGCCCCATCATGCTGATCGTCGTCTCCCTCGTCAGCATCCTCGCCGCCGGCGTCCTGTGGCTGGAACTCGTCATCCGCGCCGCCCTGCTCTACGTCGGCGCCCTGCTCGGCACCGTCGTCTACTCGGGCCTGGTCGACAAGAACATGTGGGGCCACGTCCGCCGCTGGGCGGGCATCATGATCGCGGTCATTCTCGTGAAGCCGGTCATCGTGATCGTGCTCGGACTGGCCAGCGCCCTGTCCTCCGGCGACGGCCCCGACGCCTTCTCCGCCGTCGTCTCCGGCCTCGCGATCATCCTGCTCGCCATCTTCGCCTCGGCGATGATCTACCGCTTCGTCCCCGGCTTCGGCGACGAGATCGTCAACTCCCGCAACAACCGCCTCATGCAGGGCGCCGAAGGCAAGGCCGCAGCCGTCCTCAGCTCCCCGGCCAGCCTCGTCGCCCAGGGCATCAAGACCCACAGCACCCGCGCCGACAGCAACGGCGGCCAGGCGGGCGGGTCCGCGTCCAGCACCCCCCGCCAGGCCAACCCCGCCTCCGGCGGCGTCGCCGCGCACAGCGCGCGTACCTCGACCGGTGGTGGCGGCGGAACTGTCCCCTCCGCCGCTCCCCCGCCCCGCGCGAGCAGCCCCGTCAACACCCCGCACGCCAGCAACACCCGCAACAGCAGTACCAACCGCACGGGAGGTGAAGGGCGTTGACGACCGAGTCCCACGTGTCCCATCCGGTCACGCCCCGCCGTACATATCTGATCGGCCGTGCCCGGCCGAACGCCATCGTCGGACGCAACCGCGAACCCGGCGAGCTCGCGCTGATCATCGTCGGCGCGTTCCTCGGCATGATGTGCGGGCTCCTCGTCCCCGTCCTGTCCCTGCGCATCGTGCTGCTGATGGGCTTCCCGCTGCTCGCGCTGGCCGCGGTCTACGTGCCGTACAAGCGCCGCACGTTCTACAAGTGGTTCGAGATCAACCGCAGCTACAAGCGCACCCTGAAGCAGGGCGCCACCTACCGCTCCGGCGCCGTCGAGGCCGGCACCCGGCTCGACGGCAAGGAGATCGAGATCGGCCCGCCGCCCGGCATCGGCCGTATCAACTGGCTGGCCGCCCCCTTCGGCCCCGACGAGATCGCCGTCCTCCTGCACGCCGACCGCCGGACCGTCACCGCGGCCATCGAGATCGAGGGCCCCGGCGTCGGCCTGCGCGACAGCGAGGACCAGGAAGCCCTCGTCGACCGCTTCGGCACGCTGCTCAAGCACGTCGCCAACGGCGACGGCTTCGTCACCCGCCTGCAGATGCTCGCCCGCACCCTGCCCGCCGACCCCGACGCCCACGCCAAGGACGTCGCCGTGCGCGGCGACGACAAGGCGCCCCGATGGCTGCGGCAGTCCTACGACCAGCTCCAGTCGATGGTGTCCACCTCCAGCGAGCAGCACCGCGCCTACCTCGTCGCCTGCATGCACTACACCCGCGACCTGGCCGCCGAGGCCAACGCCATGGCCCGCGCCGCCCGCGCGCACGGCGGCAAGGTCGACCGCGACGCCGGCCTCGCCGTCGTCATGGCCCGTGAGCTGACCGACATCTGCTCGCGCCTGCAGGAGGCGGACATCCGGGTCCGCCAGCCCCTCGGCCAGGGCCGGCTCGCCTCCCTCATCCACTCCATGTACGACCCGGACCACCCGATCGACCACATCCAGGCGATGACCAAGCGCAACGCCTGGCCCGCCGAGCTGGACGCCCGCGAGCCCACCTTCCTCCAGGCCAAGACCCGCGAGTCCTCCACCCGCGCGCCCTGGTGCCACGCCACCGCCTGGGTCAAGGAGTGGCCGATGACCCCGGTCGGCGTGAACTTCCTCGCGCCGCTGCTCGTCCACACCCCCGACGTCATCCGGACCGTCGCCGTCACCATGGACCTCGAACCCACCGAGGTCGCCATCGAGCGCATGCTGACCGAGAAGACCAACGACGTCGCCGAGGCCTCCCGAGCCGCCAAGATGAACCGCACCGTCGACCCGCGGGACATCGCCGCCCACAACCGCCTCGACCAGCGCGGCGAGGACCTCGCCAGCGGCGCCGCCGGAGTGAACCTGGTCGGCTACATCACCGTGTCGTCCCGCTCCCCGGAGGCACTCGCCCGCGACAAGCGCACCATAAGGGCCTCGGCAGGAAAGTCGTATCTGAAGCTGGAGTGGTGCGACCGCGAGCACCACCGCGCCTTCGTGAACACACTTCCGTTCGCCACCGGCATCCGAAGGTAGGGGCTGATTCGCCGATGCGGGATCCGCTGTCCGTCCTCACCGACGCCTTCACGTCCTTCCTGTTCGGGAAGGTCGAGACGACCCGGCTGCCCGTGCGCACCTCCACGGGCCAGGCCCAGGCGGTCTACCTGCCGACCGCCGCACCCGGCCTCGGCGACTCCGGCGTCATCATCGGCCGCGAGGTCTACTCCGGAAAGGGCTACATCTACGACCCGTTCCAGCTGTACGGCCAGCAGCTCCCGGCGCCGCACTGGCTCGTCCTCGGCGAGTCCGGCAACGGCAAGTCCGCGCTGGAGAAGACCTACGTCCTGCGCCAGCTGCGCTTCCGCGACCGGCAGGTCGTCGTCCTGGACGCCCAGGGCGAGGACGGCGTCGGCGAATGGAACCTGATCGCGCAGCAGCTGGGGATAACGCCCATCCGGCTCGACCCGACGGCCGCCCTGGACCACGGCATCCGCCTCAACCCGCTGGACCCGGCGATCACCACCACGGGCCAGCTGGCCCTGCTGCGCACGATCATCGAGGTGGCGATGGGCCACGGCCTCGACGAACGCTCCGGCTTCGCCCTGAAGGTCGCCCACTCCTACGTCAACGAGACGATCGTGGACCGCCAGCCCGTGCTGTCCGACATCGTCGAGCAGCTGCGCCACCCCGAGCCGGAGTCCGCCGAGGCGATGAACGTCGCCATAGACGACGTCCGGGCGTGGGGTCTGGACGTCGCCCTGGTGCTGGACCGTCTGGTCGACGGTGACCTGCGCGGCATGTTCGACGGCCCGACCACGGTCGGCATCGACCTCGACGCCCCGCTGATCGTCTTCGACCTCTCCCACATCGACCGCAACTCCATCGCCATGCCCATCCTCATGGCGATCGTCGGCGTGTGGCTGGAACACACCTGGATCCGCCCCGACCGCAAGAAGCGCATCTTCCTCGTCGAAGAGGCCTGGCACATCATCAACAGCCCCTTCGTGGCCCAGCTGTTCCAGCGCCTGCTGAAGTTCGGCCGCCGCCTCGGCCTGTCCTTCGTCGCGGTCGTCCACCACCTGTCCGACGTCGTCGACGGCGCGGCCGCGAAGGAGGCGGCGGCGATCCTGAAGATGGCCTCGACCCGCACGATCTACGCCCAGAAGGCCGACGAGGCACGCGCCACCGGCCGCGTCCTCGGCCTGCCCCGCTGGGCGGTGGAGATCATCCCGACGCTCACCCCCGGCATCGCGGTCTGGGACGTCAACGGCAACGTCCAGGTGGTCAAACACCTGATCACCGAGGCGGAACGCCCCCTGGTCTTCACCGACCGCGCGATGACCGAGTCCTCCCTCGACCACGACGCCCTGCGCGCCGCCGAGCTGGAGGCCGAGGAACGGGCGGCGGCGTTCATGGAGGAGCACCTGGCCGACGTGGACGGCTCGTCCGAGTCGACGGTGGCCTAGCAGAGAAGGACGGGCAGCCATGAGACCGGGTGACGAGCGCGACGGCCGCCGGGACAACCAGGGCGGCATCCCCGACGGCCTCCTCGTCGGCATACTCGCGTTCCTGCTCGGCATGACCCTGCTGGTCTGGACGGCGACCGGACTGGCCGGCCTCTTCACCCACGGCTCCTGGCCGACGGCGGTGACCTTCACCCGCACGCCGCTCGCCATGCGCCATCTGATCGGGCAGCCCCACGACGTCCCCGGCGCCTGGCCGGACACCCCGGCCGGCGAACTCTCCGGCTACGGCCTGTTCTGGGGCCTGTTCATCGGCCAGCTGATGGTGCTCTTCGTGCTGACGGTCTTCGTCATGGGCACAGTGGCCCGCTGGCGCGCCGGACGGGCCGAACGCCGGACGGCGGCGAAAGCAGCGGCCGGCAGTACGACACCGACGCCACCGGACGTACGGGAGGTGCCGGCCCCCCGCGCGGAACCGGAACAGCCGGAAGCGGTGCCGCCCGTGGAAGTGCGGCCTGCGGAGGTGCGGTCCGTGGAGGTGCGGCCCGCGGAGGTGCGGCCCGAACCCGGCAGCTCGCCGGCCACCGGCACACCCGTGACCGGCTGGGAGGCTCCCGAGGGCCCGGTCCACTACGCCCCCCGGGAAGCCCGCCGGCTCACCGCCGTGCAGGCCGTGCGGGACGCCGAGGGGCCCCTCCTGGTCGTCACCTCGAACCCGGTCGTGTGGCAGGACACCAAGGACGCCCGGGCCAAGCTGGGTCCCACCCACCTCTACGACCCGGCGCACCTCTGCGACACCCCGTCCCGGCTCCACTGGTCCCCCACCGCCGGCTGCGAGGACAAGCACACGGCGAAGGAGAGAGCCGCGGCCCTCCTCGCCCCTGTCCGCCCCGCCTCCCGCCTGGACCAGGCGGTCAGCGAGACCGCCGAAACCCTGCTGCGCAGCTACCTGCACGCCGCCGCCGTCGACGGCCGCACCCTCCGCCACGTCCACCGCTGGTCGCAGGGCACCCAGATCCAGGACGCCGTCCGCATCCTGCGGACGAACCCGAAGGCCGCCGCCGGCTCCGCGGGCGAGCTGGAAGCCGCGCTCACCGCCCACCCCGACCGCCGCGACATGGCCCAGGAGCTCCTCGCACGCGCCCTGTCCGCCCTGTCCACGGTCAACATCCGCGAGGCCTGCACACCCAACCGAAGTGATGCACTCGCCTTGGATTCCTTCGTCGACGAAGGGGGCAGTCTTTATGTCGTGGGCGAATCCCTCGAGGACCCCAGGACCGACCCAGGGGCGATGCCCTTCCTGACGGCCCTCGTCTCGAGCGTGGTCGAGCGCGGCCGGCGCATGGCCGAACGGTCATCCTCCGGTCGGCTCGACCCACCATTCACGCTCGTCCTGGACGACATCGCCGCCGTGGCCCCGCTTCCCCAGCTCCCCCGGCTGCTGGCCCGCGGCACCGATCAGGGCCTGCCGACCCTGGCCCTGCTCCGCTCCCGTGAACAGGCCCGCTCCCGCTGGCCGCACGACGAACTGCCGGTCTGAGGAGAAGGTCAGCGAAGGTCAGCCCTTCTCCAGCACGAACTCGAGCTCCTTCTCCCCGGGCGCCTGAGCCACGGGCACGGTCACCCCGGTCGGCACGAACCCGGCCTTGCGGTAGAAGCCCTGGGCCCGCTTGTTGCCCTCGTGCACGATGAGCCGCACCCGCTCCACACCGACACCCCAGGCCCACTCCAGCGCGGCGTCGAACAGCGCCTTCGTCAGCCCGGACCCACGGTGCTCGGGCCGCACGTACACGCCGACGACATGCCCCTGCCGCCGCTCGACGGGAAACCCGGCCCAGTCCGTCGTCCCGGCCTCCTCGACCAGTACGGTCACGGTCCCGACCCACTGTCCGTCGCTCTCCTCGGCGATGAACTGGCGCACCCCGCTGTCTTCCGCGCCTCCGCCGGCCGCCCGATCCTGCCAGAAGCCGTCGGACCGCTCCACGGCCTCCTCGTAGGTGTCGAGGAAGGCGAGATGCGCGAGCGGGTCCCGCAGGGCGGCCAGCCGCAGCTCTTTCACGGCCTGCCATTCCTCGGCACGTATGGGGCGGATGGCGACGTCATCGCTGGTCAGGGAATCCATGCGGTCACCGTAGCCATCTTGCGCGGGCCGCACACCTCATATTCGGCCGCGGTTGTCAGTGAGGGCACCTACTGTGCTGCCTCATGACGACACTGCCCGACAGACCCAACACCGCACTGCTCATCATCGACGTCCAGAACGGGGTGGTGGACCAGGCCCCCAACCGGGACGCCGTCGTGGCGAACATCCGCACCGTCACCGACAAGGCCCGCGCGGCCGCCGTACCGGTCATCTGGGTGCAGCACTCCGACGACGACCTGGAGTACGGCAGCAAAAGCTGGGAGTACGTCCCCGAGCTGGTCCGCCGCCACGACGAGCCGCTCGTCCACAAGAAATACGGCGACTCCTTCGAGGAGACGGACCTGGAAGCCGTACTGGCGGAGCACAAGGTGGGCCGACTGGTGGTCACGGGCGCCCAGACGGACGCCTGTATCCGCTCGACCCTGCACGGCGCGATCGTCCGCGGCTACGACGCGACCCTGGTCGCCGACGCCCACACCACGGAAGACCTCACCGAGTACGGGGCGCCGGCTCCGGAACAGGTCATCGCGCACACCAACCTGTACTGGAAATGGCACGAGGCCCCCGGCCGCAAGGGCGGCACGACGACCACGGAAGAACTGACTTTCTAAACGCAGAAAACCCCCGCATCCGTAGATGCGGGGGTTTCCCTCAATAATTGTTCGGCGGCGTCCTACTCTCCCACAGGGTCCCCCCTGCAGTACCATCGGCGCTGTAAGGCTTAGCTTCCGGGTTCGGAATGTAACCG
>NZ_JBEZWX010000035.1:0-69444 GCF_040637635.1 Streptomyces sp. NPDC028635
GGCGGAGCCCCCACGCCCCCACCCCCGCCCCCCGCCCCCCGCCCCCCGCGGAGCGGCTACGCCTCGATCCGGTTGGCCGACCGCAACCGCTGAAAGCTGCGCGCGAGCAACCGTGAGACATGCATCTGGGAGACGCCGAGCTCCGCGCTGATCTGCGACTGGGTGAGGTTGCTGTAGTACCGCAGCAGCAGGATCCGCTGCTCCCGCTCCGGGAGCTGCACCAGCAGATGCCGTACGAGATCGCGGTGCTCGACGCCGTCCAGCGCCGGGTCCTCGTAGCCGAGCCGGTCGAGCAGCCCCGGCAGCCCGTCGCCCTCCTGCGCGGCCTCCAGCGAGGTGGCGTGGTACGACCGCCCGGCCTCGATGCAGGACAGCACCTCGTCCTCGCTGATCCGCAGCCGTTCGGCGATCTCGGCGGTGGAGGGGGTGCGCCCGAACGCGGTGGTCAGGTCCTCGGTCGCGCTGTTGACCTGCACCCACAGCTCGTGCAGCCGGCGCGGTACGTGGACGGTGCGGACGTTGTCACGGAAGTACCGCTTGATCTCGCCGACGACCGTGGGCATCGCGAAGGTCGGGAACTGCACACCCCGGTCGGGGTCGAAACGGTCGATGGCGTTGATCAGCCCGATGGTGCCGACCTGGACGACGTCCTCCATCGGTTCGTTGCGGGAGCGGAAACGGGCGGCGGCGTAGCGCACGAGCGGGAGGTTGGCCTCGATCAGCGCCCCCCGCACCCGGTTGTGCTCCGGCGTGCCCGGCGTGAGCTCCTTCAGCTGCGCGAAGAGCACCTGGGTGAGTGCCCGGGTGTCGGCGCCCCGGCTGCGCCGCGGGGCGGCCTCCTGGGGCGGTGCTTGAGGCGCAGTACTGGCCGGCACGGTCAACTCCACCTCTTCATCCGTCGCTCATCCGTCAACCGATCGGTCAACTCATCCGTCAAAAGCGGTCATAGCATCACAAGACATGTCCACTGTGTGCAAGCACCGTATATCTACGTGTTGGGGTAAGAGGCGGGACATAAAACGACAAAAACCCCACACCCGTGAGGGGTGCGGGGTTGTCGGCGTGCGGCCGGACGGCTCAGTACGCGTAGTCGGCGATCACCCACGTGGCGAACTCGTGCCACAGGGCCACGCCCGTCTGGTGCTCGGGGTGCTCGACGTAGCGGCGCAGCGCCTCGGCGTCCTCGAAGCCGGAGTTGATCGCGAAGTCGTAGGCGATCGGGCGGTCGCTGAGGTTCCAGCCGAGCTCCCAGAAGCGGATCTCGGGGATCTTGCCCTCGAGCGCCTGGAAGGCCTCGACGCCCTTCACGACCCGGGGGTCGTCGCGCTCGACGCCCTCGTTGAGCTTGAAGAGAACCAGGTGGCGGATCATGGGTACTCCCGGGTGTCAGCCCTTGCCTCCATGGGCGACCCACGTCATGAAGTCACCGATGGCCTTGGCGGCGTCCGATATGCCCTCGAACCCTATCTGGACGTAGTCCGCGGCCTTGGCCGGGTCCGTGATGATCACGTACAGCGCGAAGACCACGAGCGCATAGACGGCGATCTTCTTCGCGTTCACCGCCACTGCGGCCTCCCTGTCACGGACGTGCTTCGAGGGTCCCCTGTTGCCGGCGGTGAGTGTAACTTCAGGCCCGTGCAAGGGCCGAAGGGGGCGGGAGCGTGGCCGCCGTCGAGGACGTGCGGCGCCCGGCCGCGTACCGGGGCAAGCAGAACACCCCCTGTCCGTGATCCCACGGTCAGGGGGTGTTGTCAGCGGTAGCGGAGGGATTTGAACCCTCGGTGACTTGCGCCACACTCGCTTTCGAGGCGAGCTCCTTCGGCCGCTCGGACACGCTACCGAGGGAGACCTTACAGCACTCGGGCCCGTGCTCAGAAATCGGTATGCGGCCCCCGCTCTTCAGCGCGCGCGGAAGAACTCCGTGAGCTGCCGCGCGCAGTCGTCCGCCAGTACGCCCTCGATGACCTCGGGCCGGTGGTTGAGCCGCCGGTCCCGGATCACGTCCCACAGGGAGCCGGCCGCGCCCGCCTTGTCGTCCCGGGCGCCGTAGACCACCCGGTCCACCCGGGACTGGACGATCGCGCCCGCGCACATCGTGCACGGCTCCAGCGTCACCACGAGCGTGCAGCCGGTCAGCCGCCACTCGCCGAGCCGCTCCGCCGCCCGCCGGATCGCGAGGATCTCGGCGTGCCCGGTGGGGTCGCCGGTGACCTCGCGCTCGTTGTGCCCCGCGCCGAGCACGCTCGTGCCGTCGGGCGCGAGCACGAGCGCGCCGACGGGCACGTCACCGGCCCCGGCGGCCCGCTCCGCCTCGTCCAGGGCGAGCCGCATCGCGGCCCGCCAGCGGTCGCGCACCGGGTCCGGGGCCGGTGTGGTGTCGTGCGGGGCGGTCAGCGAACGGCCTCCAGCATCTCCGAGGCGCCGAGGGCGTCGGCGATCTCCGACAGCGCGTCGCCGTCCAGGGCCAGCAGCTCCTTGCCGCTGATGCCCAGGTCGGTCAGCAGCCCCGCGTCGCCCACCGGACCGTTGGGCACGGCGCCTGCGTCGGTGCCGCCCTCCTCGCCGTCGGCGACGGCGTCCTCGGGCTCACCGTCCTCGGTGCCGTCCAGGTCCAGGGAGTCCAGGTCGGTGTCGTCCTCACCCGGCTCCCGGCCCAGCAACTCGTCGGTGAGCAGCAGCTCGCCGTAGGAGCTGCGGGCGGCGACGGCGGCGTTCGAGACGAAGACCCGCGGGTCCTCCTCGCCGTCCACGCGGACGACGCCGAACCACGCCTCCTCCTGCTCGATCAGGACGAGCACCGTGTCCTCGTCGGGAGAGGCTTCCCGGGCCAGGTCGGCCAGATCCGACAGGGTCTCCACATCGTCGAGCTCTGTGTCGCTCGCTTCCCACCCGTCTTCGGTGCGCGCGAGCAGTGCGGTGAAGTACACCGTGACTCTCCCACTGGTCTTAGGCGTGCCGGTTGGGGGTCCCCCCGGCGGAGGTTACGGACGGGGAGAAGCTCGGGCTCCGAGCCCCACCCACTCGGAATCGTGGCAGAAACAAGGCGTTCAGGGGACGTCTTCGGCTCCCTGTGTCCGGCAGTTTTGCACGCGGGTCCGCGGCACGTCCGTCCGGACTCACCAGCGCACTCGTTGCCACCACCTGCGGATCGTACGCGGCTTTTCACATCTCCTCCGCACGTCCACCCCGGCAACGCGCGCACGGCCCGCGGATCTTCCCGCGTGCGGCCCGCATCCGCGGCACGTACGGCAGCACTCCCCGCCGCAACACGCCGTGCGCCCGGGCCAGTCACCGGTGCGGCGCGTGGCAGGCCCGCACGGGACACCGGTACGGCGCGTCGTGCGGCGCGGCACGCGTGCGTACGGGCTTCCGGCGGCAGGCCGGTGTGCGGCGCGGCACGCGTGCGTACGGGCCTCCGGCGGCAGGCCCGCCCCGCCCGCGCGGCTCACCAGCGGAACGTGCGCATGCGCATCGCGTGGCGCAGCCGGGCCGCCTTGGCCCGGCGGGGCTGCACCCGGTCGCGCAGCTCCCGTGCCTCGGCCAGGTCCCGCAGGAACTGGGCGCGGCGGCGCCGCCGCTCCGTGTCGCTCTCGGGCGAGTCCCGCTGCGGGGGCTCCGGTTCGTTTCTGGACGCGCGGTCGGGTACGTCGGGTTCAGACAGGTCAGCCATGAGATCACCACCCCCGGTCCGTCCCCACCACCTTCCCCCCGGCGGCCGGTCCGATGCCAGCAGGCGGAAGAAAACGATCCGCAAAGGCTCACGCAGCGTGCGGACGCCGGGGCCGGTGCGCCCGGTTACTGTTGGGGACATGCGTCTCCACGTCGTCGACCACCCCCTGGTCGCCCACAAGCTCACCACGCTGCGCGACCAGCGCACCGACTCCGCGACCTTCCGCCGGCTCGCCGACGAGCTGGTCACCCTGCTCGCCTACGAGGCGACCCGGGACGTGCGCACCGAGGCGGTCGACATCCAGACCCCCGTGGCCCGGACCACCGGTGTGAAGCTGGCCCGGCCGCGTCCGCTGGTGGTGCCGATCCTGCGGGCCGGCCTCGGCATGCTGGACGGCATGGTCCGGCTGCTGCCGACCGCCGAGGTGGGCTTCCTCGGCATGATCCGCAACGAGGAGACGCTGCAGGCCTCGACCTACGCCACGCGCATGCCGGAGGACCTCTCCGGCCGCCAGGTGTACGTCCTGGACCCGATGCTGGCCACGGGCGGCACCCTCGTCGCCGCGATCCGCGAGCTGATCAAGCGCGGCGCGGACGACGTCACGGCCGTCGTGCTGCTGGCCGCCCCCGAGGGCGTCGAGATCATGGAGCGCGAGCTGGCCGGCACGCCGGTCACGGTGGTCACGGCCGCGGTCGACGACCACCTCAACGAACACGGCTACATCATTCCGGGCCTCGGCGACGCGGGCGACCGGCTGTACGGGTCGGCGGAGTAACACCGGCGCGGAGTGTGCGCGGCGGCTGAGCGACGGCCGCCGCGGAGCGTACGCGGTGGTGGAATGACGGCCGCCGCCGCGGAGCCGAGAGGGCTGCTGTGCGACGCCGTCCGGCGGCGCGTTCAGCAGCCCTTCTTCGTTCCGGTCGCCGCCGGCGTCCTCAGCTTCGTCAGGGCCTGTCCCGCAGCCGGCTCGGCGTCCAGGGACTTGAAGGTGTTGCCGAGGATGAGGTCGACGGCCGGGCCCTTGCGGGCGGCGTCGGTGCGGCGCTCGGCACCGGCCAGCTGCGTGGCCAGCACCGGCAGCGAGCTGTTCAGGGACGACGCGGGGCCGAGCAGCACCGCGGTGCCGGGGACCTTCTTGTCGTACTGCTTGGTCGCGTTGCCGACCTCGCCGATGCGGAAGCCGCGCTTCTTCAGCTCGTCGGCGGTCTGCTTGGCCAGGCCGCTGCGGGGCGTCGCGTTGAACACGTTGACGGTGATCTGAGCCGGCGCGGGCAGCGCGGCGGTGGTGCCGGGCGACGCGCTCGCCTTGGCCACGCAGGCCGCCTTGCCGCCGGCCGCCGCGGTCTTCTTGCCGCCGCCGGTGAAGACGTCGATGAGCTGCAGCGTGCCCCAGCCGATCAGCCCGAGCACGACGGCGCAGGCGGCGGTGAGGAGCACGAGCCTGCCGCGGCGCCGGGGAGGGCGCATGCGCGGGTACTTGTCTCCCGTGATCCGGTACTTACCGCCCATGCCGGGGGGAGTCAGCATGCTCATGGGCGCAGCGTAGTGCGCCCGGGCGACGATTCCTACTAGATGATCATTCGATCCGCCCAGGAGAACCCGAAAGGGCCAAACCGTAACCGGACGGAGTCCTTCCGTCGGCTCGGTACCGCTCCCGGACGCTCGTCGGTCCGGTCCCGGGACGCTCGTCGGTCCGGTTCCGGGACGCTCGTCAGTCCAGTTCGAGGACGCGCGCGTGCAGCACCTGGCGCTGCTGGAGAGCGGCGCGGACCGCGCGGTGCAGGCCGTCCTCCAGGTACAGGTCGCCCTGCCACTTCACGACGTGCGCGAAGAGGTCGCCGTAGAACGTCGAGTCCTCGGCGAGCAGGGTCTCCAGGTCGAGCTGCTGCTTGGTGGTCACCAGCTGATCGAGGCGGACCGGGCGCGGCGCGACGTCCGCCCACTGCCGGGTGCTTTCCCGGCCGTGGTCGGGGTACGGCCGGCCGTTTCCGATGCGCTTGAAGATCACACGGAAAGCCTACCGGTCCCGGCGTTCCGGGCGCAGCCATGAAGGCGGAGTGCGACGCTGGAAAAGATGTTGCATAGCAGGGCGAAACGGAAACGAGGGGTCGGGCGATGAGCACCAGCGACGAGACCCACGCGGCAGGCGCGAACGCCCCTTCCGCGCACGCTCCTTCCGGTGACACCCCCTCCCCGCTGCCCGCCGAGGCCGCCGGGATCGCCGCCGGGTACGCCTTCAATGGCCCCGCGCTCGACCTCGGCGCCCTGCTGTGGGACGGGAACTGCCTGCCCGAGGCGCCGGTGCGCATCCCGCTGCCCGTGCTCAACCGGCACGGCCTGGTCGCCGGCGCCACCGGCACCGGCAAGACCAAGACGCTCCAGCTCATCGCGGAGCAGCTGTCCGCGCAGGGCGTGCCCGTCTTCCTCGCCGACGTCAAGGGCGACCTGTCCGGCATCGCCGCGCCCGGCCTCGCGGGCGACAAGGTGCGCTCCCGCGCCGCCGAGGTCCGCCAGGAGTGGACGCCGACCGGCTTCCCCGCGGAGTTCTACGCCCTCGGCGGCCAGGGCCACGGCATCCCCGTCCGGGCCACGGTCACCAGCTTCGGCCCGGTGCTGCTGTCGAAGGTGCTGCGGCTCAACCAGACCCAGGAGCAGTCCCTCGGCCTGATCTTCCACTACGCCGACACCAAGGGCCTGGAGCTGATCGACCTCAAGGACCTGCGCGCGGTCGTCGCCTTCCTGACCTCCGACGAGGGCAAGGCGGAGCTGAAGAACATCGGCGGGCTGTCCACCGCCACCGCCGGGGTGATCCTGCGGTCCCTGACCGCCTTCGAGGCGCAGGGCATGGCGGACTTCTTCGGCGAGCCGGAGTTCGACACGAGCGAGCTGCTGCGTACGGCGGACGACGGGCGGGGCGTCGTCTCCGTCCTGGAGCTGCCCGCCGTACAGGACAAGCCGCAGCTGTTCTCCACCTTCCTGATGTGGCTGCTCGCCGACCTCTTCCACGACCTGCCGGAGATCGGTGACGCCGACAAGCCGAAGCTGGTGTTCTTCTTCGACGAGGCGCATCTGCTGTTCCACGACGCCTCGAAGGCGTTCCTGGAGTCGATCACGCAGACCGTCCGGCTGATTCGCTCGAAAGGGGTCGGCGTCTTCTTCGTCACGCAGACCCCGAAGGACGTGCCGTCCGACGTCCTGGCCCAGCTCGGCAACCGCATCCAGCACGCGCTGCGGGCGTTCACACCGGAGGACGACAAGGCGCTGAAGGCGACCGTGCGGACCTTCCCCGACTCCGGCTACGACCTGGAGGAGCTGCTCACCGGGCTCGGCACCGGGGAGGCCGTGGTGACCGTGCTGAGCGAGAAGGGCGCGCCCACGCCGGTCGCGGCGACCCGGCTGCGTGCGCCGGAGTCCCTGATGGCGCCGTACGAGACGGCCGCCCTGGAGCGAGCGGTGACGTCCTCGCCGCTCTACGGGCGTTATGCACAGGCTGTGGACCGCGAGTCGGCGTACGAGAAGCTGACCGCTCCGCGGGAGACGGCGAGCGCGTCGCCCGAGGGGCGTGCGCAGGGGCGTACTGAAGGGCGCACGGAGGGGCGTGCGGAGCGGGACGCCGAGGGGCGTGCCGGGCGGCGGGCGGAGTCGCCTGCGCAGTCGCGGGCGGAGCCCTCGGTGATCGAGCAGGTCGTGGGCAGCGGGATGTTCAAGTCGCTGGCGCGGTCCGTCGGGACGCAGCTCGGCCGCGAGATCACGCGGTCCCTCTTCGGTACGGCCCGGCGGAGGCGGTAGTCCCGCCCGCCCCCGCCGGGGGTGTCAGCGGTCGCGCTGCTCGGGAGGCGCGGCCGGGGGCCGTTGCGGTTCCCGGGACCGCGGTGGCCGTTCGCCTTGTTCCGGCGCGGCGCTGCGCGCGGCCTCGGCGCGCAGCAGGGCGCGCAGGACCGCGTAGGGGTCCGTGGGCATGGCTGTGCTCCTTGTGGTGGTGGTGTCTGTCTGACGTACGGACCGGGGGCGAAGGCCGGTCCGGTCAGCAGCGCAGCACCACGGAACGCAGCACGGACAGGGCGGTGCACGGCGTCCCCGGCCGGGCTTCCCGGAGGGCGCGGGGCCGGCCGGCGGCCGGGACGTCCGGCAGCGGCGCGGGACGCGACGGTACGGCCGTGCGGTGCGCGCGGTGGGCGGGCAGGCGTACGGCGGTGTCGGTGACGTCGTGCTCGGCGCTCGCCGCGGCGGTGGTCACGGGCGGGGCCGTGGCGGCGTACGCCTCGCCGGGGACGAGCAGGGCGAGCAGCAGCACGAGCGCCCGCAGCCAGGTGCGGCTGCGGGAGAGGGCCCGTGGCATGCGGCTCATGTCAGGACGTCTCCCCGGGGGCGGGCCGGTGGTGTGCCTCCGGGCGGGAGAAACGCCCGCTCGGACTACGTCCCGTCACAGCGTGCGGGGGACGTCGCGCACGCGGCCGCGGATGCGCAGGGCGGTGACGATCTCGGTGATGCCCACCGCGACGAGCCAGACGCCGCCCACGACGGTGAGGACGGCGACCGACCGGAAGGGCGAGTCGATCAGCACGACGCCGCCGAGGAAGGTGACGACACCGAGGAAGATCTGCCAGCCGCGGGCGGGCACGGCGCGGTCGGAGGCGGCGGCGAGGGTCTGGGTGATGCCGCGGATCAGCCAGCCGATGCCGATCCACAGGGCGAGCAGCAGGATCGACCGCAGGGGGGCGCGGAAGCAGACCAGGCCCAGCAGGACGGACAGCGCGCCGCTGATGAAAGCCAGGACCCGCAGGGACGTCGTGCGGTGGGTGCCGAACGCGGCGACGAGCTGGAAGACGCCGCTGATCAGCAGGTAGACGCCGAAGAGGACGCCGGCGGCGAGCAGCGAGGGGCCCGGCCAGACGAGGACCAGGATGCCGAGGATCAGCGAGGCGACACCGGTGAGCAGCACGACCTGCCAGGTGGCGCGGGAGAGGGCGTGCAGGGGGCCCTCGAACGGGGGTTCCGGCTCGCGGGCCTGGGTGGGGGCCTGGGCGTGGGCGGGCGTGGAGGTGGAGGCGCCCGCGGCGTGTGCGGAGTGCGCGGAGTGCGCGGAGTGCCGGTGGGTCGCCGTGTCGTCGTCGTGGCTCCGGGGGGCGCCGGTGGGGGGCTCGGCCATGGTCCAAGCTGACGCCGTGGCGGTGACCGCCGCCAGCGGAGGTGGGTCAACCGGTTGACGCCTGCTTCTTCGCCTTCGCCGCGGCCTTCATCTCCTGCTTGTGGGCGCGGACCTTCGCCAGCGACTCCGGGCCGGTGATGTCGGCGACGGAGCGGAAGGACTTCGGTTCGCCGTAGCTGCCGGCGGCCTCCTGCCAGCCGGTGGGGCGCACGCCGAGCTGCTTGCCGAGGAGGG
Organism: Streptomyces sp. NPDC028635; assembly: GCF_040637635.1. Classification (NCBI taxonomy): domain Bacteria; kingdom Bacillati; phylum Actinomycetota; class Actinomycetes; order Kitasatosporales; family Streptomycetaceae; genus Streptomyces; species Streptomyces sp. NPDC028635. The sequence continues at coordinate 9,054 of NZ_JBEZWX010000035.1, forward strand.
CGAGGAAGATCTGTGCCTTCTGCTTGCCGAAACCGGGGAGTTCCTCGAGGCGGCGCAGCAGCTCGCGACCGTCGTCGACGCCCTTCCAGACGAGTTCGGCGTTGCCGTCGTAGTGATCGACGAGGTACTGGCACAGCTGCTGGATGCGCTTGGCCATGGAGCCCGGGTAGCGGTGCACGGCCGGTTTCTCGGAGAGCACGGCGGCGAAGGCCTCCGGGTCGGTGGCGGCGATGTCGTGGGCGTCGAGGTCGTCGGCGCCGAGGCGGTCGGCGATGGTGCGGGGGCCCTTGAACGCCCACTCCATCGGGATCTGCTGGTCCAGCAGCATTCCGATCAGGGCGGCGAGGGGGGAGCGGCCGAGGAGCGCGTCGGCGGTGGCGTCCTGGGCGAGGTGCAGGGTGACGTCCATGTCTTTGATGATGTCGCGTGGGGGGTGGGTGTGCGCGGCGGGGCGTTGTCGCTCTGCGGGTTGCGTTGTGTGTTGTCGTCTGCGGGTGCGTGGGGGCTGGTCGCCGTTGCCTGCGGCGCCTGTGCGGGTTCGTTGTGGCTGGTCGCGCCGTTCCCCGCGCCCCTTTTTTGCCTGCGGCGGCCCGTGCGGGTGCGTGGTCGGTTGCGGTCTCGCCTGCGGTGCGTTGTGGGTCGGGGCCGGGGTGGGGGGTGTCCGTCCTCGGTCCGGCCGGCCGTCGCTTGATACGTCGCCCTGTGCCGGTGCCGGCCGCTGCGGGCGGACACCCCCCACCCCGGCCCCTTCCCGCCGTACGCGGGTGCAGCGACGCGTGGCGCGCGGTGCGGTCACCGTCCCGCGGTGCCTGTCAGCGGCGGCGTGGTTACTTCGCCTGCCAGTAGCCCAAGGCGTGTACCCGGTGTTTCGGGAAGGACAGTTCCTTGCGGACGTAGGCCGAGAGGGCGCGGGTCGTCGTCGTGTCGCAGGCGATCCAGATGTAGGTGTCGGGGTCCAGGAGGGGTGGGAGGTCGGTCCGCAGCCGGTCCAACAGCGCCCCGCGAGGGATCTCGTGGACGTCGGGGCGGGAGGCGAGGGGGAGGTTCGTCAGGGAGCCCTCGAAGAAGAGCGTCGTCGGTGTCGTGGGGAAGGCGGCCAGGAGGGAGTTGATCGCCGGCAGTGAGGCCGGGTCGCCGATGGCTATCAGGCGGGACGGCTCCGGGGCCGGGCGTTCGAAGCCCGTGCCGTGGACCGTGGCCTCCACCGTGGCGCCCGGCGCGGCCGACCGCGCCCAGTCGCTCGCGACGCCCTCGTGCAGGGCGAACTCCAGACGGAAGGTGCCGGCCTCCGGGTCGGGGTCGACCAGGGTGTACGCCCGCTGGTGCGGCTTGCCGGCGTGCTCGAACCACAGCCGGACCCACATCGTCGGATGCACCCCCGTCGCCGCGAGCATGCCGCCGTCGGTGAGGTGCACCCGTCGGTAGGTGGCGGTGACGTCCTCCGCCCCCGTCACTGTGAACGTGAAGTCCCGCGCTCGCAGCAGCTTCAGGACCGTGCCCTGCCACCCGTGACCCTGCCCCATGGCGCTCCTTCACCGTTCACGTACGATCCCCGCAGCTGTTTAGTTAGGTGAGCCTAACCTAAAGTAAGAAGGGGTCACAGGGTGACGACCGCCATACACAGGGACGCCTGGGGCATCCCGCACCTGCGCGCCCCCGGCGTCCGCGACCTCGCCCGCGCCCAGGGTCTGGTCACCGCCCGCGACCGCGCCTGGCAGCTGGAGGTGGAGCGGCACCGGGCGCAGGGCACGTCCGCCGCCTTCCTCGGCCCCGGCGCGCTGGACTGGGACCGGTTCGCCCGCCGCGCCCGGCTCGCCGACACCGCCCGCCGCTGCTTCGCCGCCCTGGAGGAACGCGATCCCGAGGCCGCGGAGTGGGTGCGTGCCTACGTCGACGGCGTGAACGACGGACTGCGGCCCGGTGAGGAGTTCCGGCGCGCCGGCCTCACGCCCGGGCGGTGGGAGCCCTGGACCCCGCTGGCCGTCTGGCTGTCCATCCATGTTCTGTTCGCCGGGTTCCCCGCCAAGTTGTGGTGGGAGGAGGCGGTGCGGCGGCTCGGACCCGAGGCCGTCGGGCTGTTCGCCGCGGACGGGCCCGCCACCGCCGGCAGCAACGGCTGGCTGGTGAGCGGGGAGCGCACCGTGAGCGGGCACGCGATCATCGCCGGTGATCCGCACCGGTTCATCGAGGATCCGGGCGTCTACCAGCAGATCCGGCTGGCGTGCGACGAGTTCGACGTCGTGGGCCTCGCCGTGCCGGGGGTGCCCGGCATCGCCCACTTCGGGCACACCGGCACCGTCGCCTGGGCCATCACCAACGCCATGGCCGACTACCAGGACCTGTACCGGGAGCGGCTGCGCCGTACCGGTGCCGGGATCGAGTCCCTGGGGCCCGACGGCCGCTGGCACCGGGCTCTCCGGCACACCGAACTCGTCCGCGTGGCCGGGGAGGGCACGGTCGAGGTCGAGGTCGTCGAGACCGCGCGCGGGCCCGTCGTCGCCGGCGGGCCGGAGGGGCTCGACGACGGCACACCGGGGGCGGTGAGCCTGCGCCACCCGCCCCGGGTCACCGGCGATCTCGGCTTCAGCGCCCTCCTGCCGCTGCTGCGTGCCCGCCGGGTCACCGACGTCGACCGGGCCCTGGACGCCTGGGCCGAGCCCGTCAACGTCGTCCACGCCGCCGACACCGAGGGCGGCGTGCTGCACCGGGTCGCCGGACGCGTGCCGCTGCGGAACCCGGCCAACCGCGCCGGCCTGGTACCGGCGTGGGAGCCCGGGCACGAGTGGACCGGCTGGCACCCCATGCCCCGGGCGGGGCTCGACGACGGTGTCGCCGTCATGGCCAACGCGCGTGATGTGGCGGACGAGTTGGGGACCGAGTTCGCGCCCGCCCACCGTGCCGACCGCATCCGCGAGCTGCTCGCCGGGCGGCGGAAGTGGTCCGCCGCGGACATGGGCGCCGTACACACGGATGTCTTCCTCGGTTCCGCGGGGGCGCTGCTCGACCAGGTGGCCGCGCTCGAGGAGGTCGGGGGTGAGGCCGGTGCCCTGCGGCAGCGGTTGCTCGGATGGGACCGGCGGATGGACGCCGGCAGCCGGGAGGCGGCGCTGTACGCCGCGGTGCGCGGCGCGGTCGTGCGGCGACTGGCCGCGCACGAGGCCTTCGCCGCCCTTACGTCCCCGCCCGCCTACCCGGCAGTCTTCCAGCCCTGGCTCGCCCTGACCCCGCGCATCGGCTTCGCGCTGGAACACCTGCTGCGCGCCGAGACGCTGTACGGCGTCGACCGCCCCGCCGTGGTGCGCGCCGCCCTGGAGGAGGTCGCCGCCGGGCCGCCGGCCGGCACCTGGGGCGACACCCACCGCCTCGCACCCTGGCGTGCCCTGCCGTCGGCGCCACAGGAGGAACCCGCCTTGTCCGGCGACCACGACTGCGTGCTGTGCACCTCCGCCGTGCCCGGGGTCACCGACCGGGCCGCGCGCGGGCCCGCCGCCCGTTACGTCTGGGACCTGGCCCGGCGCGAGGACAGCCTGTGGGTGGTGCCGTTCGGCGCCGACGGCACACCGGGCGCCGCGCACCACCGCGACCAACTGCCCCTGTGGCTCAGGGGAGATCTCGTTCCCGTCGTCACCGACTGGGACCAGCTCACGAAGGAGACCGATGTCTGACCTCCGCCACCGCGAGGCCGTGCACGAGCAGCGGATCGACGGCTTCGGCACCGTCCGCGTCCTGCCCGTCGACCCGCCCGCCGACGCCGCGCTGATCCACCGCTGGGTCAGCGAGGAGCGGGCCGTGTTCTGGGGGATGGCCGGGCTGTCCGTCGCCGAAGTGGCCGACGTCTACCGTCACATGGGCACGCTGGACACCCACCATGCCTTCCTCGTCGTCAAGGACGGCCACGGCACCGCGCTGCTGCAGACCTACGAACCCGAGGCCGACCGGGTCGGTGACTGCTACCCCGTCCAAGCCGGGGACATCGGCGTCCACCTGCTGCTCGCGCCCGCCGGTGCGGAGGGCGCCCGGCCCGGCTGGACCGCGCGGCTGGTCTCGGCGATCACGTCGTACGTGCTGCTCGGGCTGGACCGGCGGCGGGTCGTCGTCGACCCGGACGTGCGCAACGGGAAGGCGATCGCCCGGTTCGCGCGGCTGGGATTCGAGAAGGGACCGGCCGTCGTCCTGCCCGAGATCGACCTGCCGGACGTCCACCTCCCCGAGAAACACGCTCAACTGGCCTTCCTGCGGCGGGAGGTCGCCTTTCCCGCGCGGGCGTGAGCGTTTCGGGCGCCGGGTGCGTACCTCTTCACAAGGGGTGCCGGCAGGAGGGGAGCGGACGGCGTGGTCGGTGGCGGACGGTGGTTCGGGCGGGCCGCGCTGCTCGGGGTCCTGCTGACGCTGTGCCTGTTCGGTGGTGCCGGTGCCGCGTCCGCGCATGCCGCCCTGCGGGACACCGCACCCGGTGACGGGTCCGTCCTGAAGACGGCCCCCGAACAGCTCACGCTCACCTTCACCGAGTCCGTGGCCCTGCTCGACGGCTCCTTCCGCGTCTTCGACCCCCGCAACCACCGGCTGCGCACCGGCGAGGCCCGCCATGTCCCCGGACACGCCGACACCGTGCGCGTCGACCTGCCGGGCGGGCTGGGCCGGGGCACGTACACCGTGGCCTGGCGCGTGGTGTCCGCCGACAGCCACCCCGTCTCCGGCGCGTTCACGTTCTCCGTCGGCGCCCCCACCCCCGCCCCGGCCCCCCTCGACACCGGGGCCACCGAGGACCCGGCCACCGGCGGCCTGTACGACCTCGCCCGCTACGTCGCCGACCTGGCCGTCGCCCTGCTCGTCGGCGGGGGCGTGTTCCGGGCGGTGTCGCCGGGGGCCGCGCGCGCTCCGGCGGCGGTGGGGGCGTGGACGCTGGCCGGCGTCACCGTCGTCCTGCTGGCCCTGCGCGCCCCCTACGAGGCGGGCACCGGACTGTCCACGGCCCTCGATCCGGCCGGGGCCGCCCGCACGCTGACCACCCGGCCGGGACTCGCGCTGCTGGCCCGGCTGACGCTGCTGGCGGTGGCCGCGGTGCTGCTGCGCAGGCGGGCCTGGGGGCGTACGGCGCGTGCGGTGGGCGCCGCGGTCGCCGTCGGCCTCGCGCTGACCTGGGCCCTCGCCGAGCACGCCGGCGCCGGGATCCAGGTGCCCGTCGCGGTCGTCTCGGCCGTACTGCACCTGCTGGCGATGTCGGTGTGGCTGGGCGGGCTGGTGACACTGCTGTGCACCGCCGATGTGCCGGTACCGGCCGTGGACCGGTTCTCGCGGCTCGCCTTCGGCTGCGTCGCCGTGCTGGTCGGGACCGGTGTCTACCAGTCCTGGCGCGGTCTCGGTTCCCTCGACGCGCTCACCGGTACGGGGTACGGCCGGCTGCTGCTGGTCAAACTGGTCGTGGTGGCCCTGCTCCTGGCGGGGGCGGCGTGCGCGCGGCACTTCGCCGGGCGGCTGCGCTCGGGGGCCGTGGCCCCGGAGAGGGTGCCGGCCTTGGTGGGCGGGGCGCCGGGCGAGGCGGGCGGGGTGGCGATCGAGGCGGGCGGGGCGTCGGTGCCGGAGGACTCCGCTCCGTCCGTCACCGGCCGACGGCGACTGCGCCGGGCCGTGGTCGCCGAGGCGGTTCTGGGCGTGCTGGTCGTGCTGGTCTCGACGGTGCTCGCCGGTACGGTGCCGGGGCGTGCCGCCGCCGAGGCCGCCGAGCGGCAGTCGCTCGCGGCGCCCGGGCTGCCCGGCGCCTCCGTCACCGACGTGCCCTTCGACGTCGGCACCCCGGGCGGCCAGGGCAAGGTGCAGATCACGCTGGAGCCGGGCCGGGTCGGCGACAACTCCGTGCAGGCGGTCGTCTACGGCCCCGACGGCGGGCTGGCCGCCGTACCCGAACTGCGGGTGTCCTTCACCCTGCCCGCGCAGCGGATCGGCCCCCTCGACGCCCGCGTCACCGACCGGGGCGGCTACTGGGCGGCCGACCGCGTCACCCTCCCGCTGGCCGGCACCTGGACGATGAAGGTGACGGTGCGGGTGTCGGAGACCGACCAGGTCAGCGAGGTGCGGCCGGTCGAGATCGCGCGGTGACGGCCGTTCCGGCCGGAGCCTGGCGCGGCGTCCGGTCGGGCAGCGCGCCGGTGGCGATCTCGTGTGACGGCCGTGGCGGGTACGGCGTCAGGGCGGGCGCGGTGCGGCCGGTGGGGGGGAGGGTGACGGTCGTGCCCGGCGGGACCCGGGGAGACGTCACGGACGACTCGGACGGAAGTCAGCCGATCGGTTGACCCCCGACGCGCCGAAGCGGGGCGACAATGAAGGTGTTTGCCCAGCTCAACGGCGTACTCGGGAGGTGCGAGCGGGTCATGGACACGACGGCGGCGGCCGCGTCCGGACGGGACGGCGACGCCGACACCCGCACCCTCGCCGTGATCATGCACACGGCGTTCTTCGTGCTGCTCGGCGCCTCGCTGGCCCGCTTCCTGCTGCGCCACCCCGGCGAGCCCCGCACCCCCTGGGTGCTGGCCCTGTCCCTGTTCCTGGCGGTGCTCTACGTCCTCGGGCCCGCGCTCGGCGCCCGCCTCACCGCCCGCCGGCTGGCCTGGCTGACGGCGGTGGTCGCCGCCTGGGCGGTGCTGGTGACGCTCGCCCCGAGCTTCGCCTGGTGCGCGGTCCCCCTCTTCTACACCGGGCTGCGCACCCTGCCCCCGCGCGCCGCGGTCGTCCTCGTCACCGGGCTCACCGCGCTCGCCGTCGCCGCCCAGCTGCAACTCGCGGGCTGGGCCGACCCGAACGTGCTGCTGGCACCGCCGGCCGTGGCCGCCGTCGCCACGGCCGTGTTCGTCGTCATGGAGCGCCAGGCGCGCCGGCAGCGCGCACTGATCGACGACCTGATCCGCACCCGCCGCGAACTGGCCGCCACCGAGCGCCGCGAGGGCACCCTCGCCGAGCGCGAGCGGCTCGCCCGGGAGATCCACGACACCCTCGCCCAGGGACTGTCCAGCCAGCGCATGCTCCTGCAGGCCGCCGACCGGCTGTGGGACACCGACCCGGCCACCGCCCGCACCCACGTCCGTACGGCCGCCTCCGTCGCCGAACGCGACCTCGCCGAGGCCCGCCGTTTCGTGCACGACCTGGCCCCGGCGGACCTCGCGGAGGGCGGCGGACTGGTCACGGCCCTGCGGGCGGTCGCCGAACGCGCGGGTGACGGGGAGCTGGCGGTTCGCGTGCACACGGAGGGCACCCCGGCGCACCCGTTGCCCGCCCTGGTCGAGTCGGCGCTCCTGCGCATCGCCCAGGGCGCGCTCGCCAACGTCCGCGAACACGCCGGCGCCCGCACCGCGACCCTGACCCTGACCTGCCTGGACGACGAGATCGTCCTGGACGTGGCCGACGACGGCCGGGGCTTCGACGCCGCCACGACCGGCGACCGGCCGGCCGGCTCCGTCCGCGGTCACGGCCTGCCCGCGATCCGCGCCCGGCTGCGCCAGCTGGGCGGCACCCTCACCATCGAGTCGGCGCCGGGCGAGGGCACGGTGCTGTCGGCCGCGATCCCCCTGGAGCCGCCCGTATGAGCACCGCCGTCCGTGTCCTGGTCTGCGACGACCACGCCGTGGTCCGCGCCGGGCTGCTCGCCCTGCTGGGCAGCGCCCCCGACATCGAGGTGATCGGCGAGGCCGGCGGCGGCGAGGAGGCGATCGCCCTGGCCCGCAAGCTGGGCCCGGACGTCGTCCTGATGGACCTCCAGCTCGGCGAGGGCATCGACGGCGTGGAGACGACCCGCCGCCTGACCGCGGAGCCGGCCGCCCCCCATGTCCTGGTCCTCACCACCTACGACACGGACGCCGACATCACCCGCGCGATCGAGGCCGGCGCCACCGGCTACCTGCTCAAGGCCGAACGCCCCGAGGAACTGTTCGCCGCGATCCACTCCGCCGCACAGGGCCGCACCACCCTGTCCGCCCCCGTCGCCGGCCGCGTCATGGCCCACCTGCGCAACCCGGCCCCCGCGCTCACCCCGCGCGAGCGGGACATCCTCACCCACCTCTCGCGCGGCCTCGGCAACCGCGACATCGCCCGCGCCCTCCACATCAGCGAGGCCACGGTCAAGACGCACCTGCGCCGCATCTACGACAAGCTCGGCGTCGACACCCGCTCGGGCGCGGTGGCGGTGGCGAAGGAACGCAGGCTGGTGACCTGAGGGGCGCGTGAGCTGACGGACGCGTGAGCTGGCGGACGCGTGACTGAGGGGCGCGTGATCTCAGAGGCGTGCCGGCACCCGGCCCGGGAGCGGGGAGCCACGGCTGGACGTGCCGGCCTGACGGACAACGTCGAAGGGCCCCGACCGCGAACGGTGGGGCCCTTCGACATCGTGCCCGGTGAGGCACTGGCGGAGGATACGAGATTCGAACTCGTGAGGGGTTGCCCCCAACACGCTTTCCAAGCGTGCGCCCTAGGCCTCTAGGCGAATCCTCCGCAGCAAACATTACATGACCCGGGAGAGTGCTCGCGAACTCGTTCCCCCTGGCCCGGATCGGGTACGCTGTGCGCAGCCCCTCACGCGGCGCTATCTGACTGAACTCCCCCAGGGCCGGAAGGCAGCAAGGGTAGGTTGGCTCTGGCGGGTGCGTGGGGGGCGCTTGCGTTCGCCGGGCCGGCAGAGCAGCGGGACATCTCCTGGGACGCGTTCCGGTTCAGGTGCGCGACGCCTCACGGCTCAGGTGCGCGACGCCTCACGGCCCGGGTGCGGCTCGCCTCCGGTTCCCGGTGCGGGACGCCCGCCGGTTCCGTGGGCGGGGCCCGTTGTCACCGGGCGCCTATAACCTCGTAAGCGTGTCGTCTCTCGCGCTGTACCGCCGCTATCGCCCGGAGACCTTTGCGGAGGTCATCGGGCAGGAGCATGTGACCGACCCGCTGCAGCAGGCGCTGCGGAACAACCGGGTCAATCACGCGTACCTGTTCAGCGGTCCCCGCGGCTGCGGCAAGACCACCAGCGCCCGGATCCTGGCCCGCTGCCTCAACTGTGAGCAAGGTCCCACCCCGACCCCGTGCGGGGAGTGCCAGTCCTGCCAGGACCTCGCGCGCAACGGCCCCGGGTCCATCGACGTCATCGAGATCGACGCCGCTTCCCACGGCGGTGTGGACGACGCCCGTGACCTGCGCGAGAAGGCGTTCTTCGGCCCCGCCCGCAGCCGGTACAAGATCTACATCATCGACGAGGCCCACATGGTCACGTCGGCGGGCTTCAACGCGCTGCTGAAGGTCGTCGAGGAGCCTCCGGAGCATCTGAAGTTCATCTTCGCGACCACCGAGCCCGAGAAGGTCATCGGCACCATCCGGTCGCGGACCCACCACTACCCGTTCCGGCTGGTCCCCCCGGGCACGCTGCGCGAATACCTCGGCGAGGTGTGCGGCAAGGAGGACATCCCGGTCGAGGACGGCGTCCTGCCGCTCGTCGTGCGGGCCGGCGGCGGCTCCGTGCGTGACTCCATGTCCGTCATGGACCAGCTCCTCGCCGGCGCCGGGGCGGACGGTGTGACGTATGCCATGGCCACCTCCCTGCTCGGCTACACCGAGGGCTCGCTCCTCGACTCCGTCGTCGAGTCCTTCGCCTCCGGTGACGGCTCCGCGGCCTTCGAGGTCGTGGACCGGGTCATCGAGGGCGGCAACGACCCGCGCCGGTTCGTCGCCGACCTGCTGGAGCGGCTGCGCGACCTCGTCATCCTCGCCGCCGTGCCGGACGCCGCGGAGAAGGGGCTCATCGACGCCCCGGCCGACGTCATCGAGCGCATGCAGGCCCAGGCGCGCTCCTTCGGCGCCGCCGAGCTCAGCCGCGCCGCCGACCTGGTCAACGAGGGGCTCACCGAGATGCGCGGCGCCACCTCGCCGCGCCTCCAGCTCGAGCTGATCTGCGCCCGCGTCCTGCTCCCGGCCGCCTACGGCGACGAGCGCTCCGTCATGGCCCGCCTCGACCGCATCGAGCGCGGCGTGAACTTCTCCACGGGCGCCGGTATGCCGGCCATGGGATACGTCCCCGGGCCCGAGGCCCACGGGGGCGGGTACCCCGGCGGCCCGGCGGGCGCCGGCGCACCCGTGCCACCCGCCCAGTCCGTCCAGCCCGTCCCGCCCGGCGGCGGCCCGGCAGCGGCCCGCGCGGCGGTGCGCGCGTCCGGCGGCGCGGCCGCGGGTGCGCCCGCGGCAGGCGCCGCGCCCGTGGCGCCCGGGGCGGGTGGCGGGCCCGGTGGCCCCGGCGCGGGCGTCCCCGCTCCCGCCTCGCCCGGAGCTCCCGCTCCCGCCGGCACCCCCGCTCCCGTCGGCGCTCAGGCTCCCGCTCCGGACGGGGCTGCCGGTGCGCCCGGGCAGCCGGGTGCCCACCAGCCCGAGGCCGCTGGCGTCCCCTCCGCACACGGCTCCGCACCCGCGCCGGCCGACCCCGATCCCGCCGTCCAGCACTCGCCCGCCGCTCCCACAGCGCCGACCGCTCCCGAGGCGGCCGCACCTTCTGCCGCACCCGCTCCCGGTGCCTGGCCCACCGCGGCGCCGGCCGGTGGCGGCCGACGGCCCGGCGGCTGGCCCACCGCCACCCCGGCGGGCGGCGGCGCCCGCCCCGCGGCGGCCCCCGGCCCCGGCGGTGCGGGTCCCGGCGGCCAAGGTCCGGCCGGCGGCCCGGGCCCTGCGGGCGGCGGCCCCGGTCGCACCACGCCCGCCTCGCCCCCCGCACCCGCCGCTCCCTCGGCCTCGGCCGCGCCTCCCGCCGCCTCCCCGGCGCCCGCCGCCGGTGGACTGGACCCGCGGGTGCTGTGGCCGAACATCCTGGAGGCCGTGAAGAACCGCCGCCGCTTCACCTGGATCCTGCTCAGCCAGAACGCCCAGGTGACCGGCTTCGACGGCACCACGCTCCAGCTCGGCTTCGTCAACGCCGGCGCCCGGGACAACTTCGCCGGCAGCGGTAGCGAGGACGTGCTGAAGCAGGCGCTGGCCGAGCAGTTCAACGTCCACTGGAAGATCGAGGCGGTCGTCGACCCCTCGGGCGGCTCGGCCCCGCCGCAGTCCGGCGGCCCGTCCGGCTTCGGCGGCGGTTCCTCCGGTTACGGCGGTGGCGGCTACGGCGGTGGCGGCGGCGCCACGGCCGTACAGCGCCCGGCGCCCGCGCAGTCCGCCGCCCCGGCGTCCGGACCGGGCCCGTCCCCGCACGCGTCGGCGTCGGTACCGGCCCCCGCGCCGGTCCGGCAGTCCCCGGCGCCGGAGCCGCCGCCCGTGTCCATCGAGGACGACATCCCCGAGGACGACGACCCGGACCTGAACGAGTCGGCGCTGTCCGGCTACGAACTGATCGTCAAGGAGCTGGGAGCGACGGTCGTGGAGGAGTTCACCAACGAGTGACCCTCCGAGCGGCGGCCCCGAGCGTCCGGATCGGGGCAGCTCAGGGCCGCTCGCTCGGAGAAAACCACGAAGTGCCGGGCCGTGGTCCCTCGGAAACCCGCACAAGGTCACCGCGCCGCCTGCCGTTAAGCTGACCCCGTGAAGGTCCTCGTCATCGGCAGCGGCGCCCGCGAACACGCCCTGTGCCGCTCCCTGTCCCTCGACCCCGCCGTGACCGCGCTGTACTGCGCTCCCGGCAACGCCGGCATCGCCGAGGTCGCCGAGCTGCACCCGGTGGACGCCCTGGACGGCGCCGCCGTCAGCGCGCTGGCCGGTGAGCTGGGCGCCGACCTGGTGGTCGTCGGCCCGGAGGCCCCGCTCGTCGCGGGCGTCGCCGACGCCGTGCGCGCGGCCGGCATCCCGGTCTTCGGCCCGTCCAAGGAGGCCGCGCAGCTCGAGGGCTCCAAGGCCTTCGCCAAGGACGTGATGGCGGGGGCCGGCGTGCCCACCGCGCGGTCCTACGTCTGCACGACCCCGGACGAGGTCGCCGAGGCGCTCGACGCCTTCGGCGCCCCCTACGTCGTCAAGGACGACGGGCTCGCCGCCGGCAAGGGCGTGGTCGTCACCGACGACCTCCAGACCGCCGTGCAGCACGCGGCGGCCTGCGAGCGGGTGGTCATCGAGGAGTACCTCGACGGCCCCGAGGTCTCCCTCTTCGCCATCACCGACGGCGAGACCGTGGTCCCGCTCCAGCCCGCCCAGGACTTCAAGCGCGCGCTGGACGGCGACGAGGGCCCGAACACCGGCGGCATGGGCGCCTACTCCCCGCTGCCCTGGGCCGACCCCAAGCTCGTGGACGAGGTGCTGCAGACGGTCCTGCAGCCCACCGTCGACGAGATGCGCCGCCGTGGCACCCCGTTCTCCGGGCTGCTCTACGCCGGGCTGGCCATCACCGGCCGCGGGGTGCGGGTCATCGAGTTCAACGCCCGGTTCGGAGACCCCGAGACGCAGGTGGTCCTGGCCCGGCTGCGGACCCCGCTGGCCGGGATCCTCATGGCCGCCGCCACCGGCAACCTCGCCGACCTGGAGCCGCTGCGCTGGAGCGACGACGCCGCGGTGACCGTGGTCGTCGCCTCCCACAACTACCCCGGCATCCCGCGCACCGGTGACCCGATCACCGGCCTCGACGAGGTGGCCGCGCAGGACGCACCGCACGCCTACGTCCTGCACGCCGGGACCAGGCGGGACGGGGAGGACGTGGTCAGCGCCGGTGGCCGGGTGCTGTCGGTCACGGCGACCGGCAAGGACCTGACCGAGGCCCGCGAGCGGGCGTACGCCGCCGTCGGCCGGATCGGCCTCGACGGCTCCCAGCACCGCACGGACATCGCGGCGAAGGCGGCGGCGGGGGCGTAGGCCCCTCTCACCAGGCATGTTCAGGCCCCGGGTTTCCTCATGGAACCCGGGGCCTGATCTTTGCTGTCCGTCACCCAGCTCTGACCAAAGCCATTCCATCGAGTGACCGATGGGCTTATCTGCTGACGTGGAGCGGACCCCCAACTAGGGTGCGGCGCAATGGTTCCGGCACTTGGCCCACCGGCATTGCGATGTCAGTGGCGGGTGCCACAGTGGGGGAGTGAGCAAGTCCAGGAAGCCGCGACGAGAGGCAGGGGGTGAGGTCCGGTCGTGACCGGTATGGGTGTGGAGGCGGGAGCGCAGGCCGCGCGGGCCCGGGCCCTGGCCGTGCTGCGGATCCGCAGCCGGGCGACCGCGGTGGCCCTGCTGCCCGCGGCCGCGGCGGTGATCCTCCTGGCCGGCGGTGCCACCGGGCACCTCGTCGGGCCCGGCTGGGACGTCGCCCGCTGGGTGGTCTCGGTGCCGGCGCTGCTCGTCCTGCTCGCCGCCGCCGGTGTCGCCCTGGTGGTCGCGCGCGCCCACCCCGCCGTCAGCCCGACCGTCCCGATCGCCGAGGAGGCCGCGCCGGACCTGTACCGGCTGGTGCGCGACCTCGCCGACCGCCTCGACGTCCCGGCCCCGTCGGCCATAGCGCTCACCCCGGACTGCGACAGCTGGCTGGAGGAGCGCACCCACCCGCCCCACGGCCCGCCCGCACCCGTCGCGGGCCCGGCGGACCGCGACGACCTCGCCGGAGCGGAGAAACCCCACCGGCGCGCTCCCGCCACCGTCCTGGTCGTGGGGTCGCCGTTCCTGTGGTGGATGCGGGTCGGCGAGCTGCGCGCCCTGCTCGCCCCGGTCGTCGCCGGTACGGGGCCCGCGGCGCACCCGGACATAGCCGCCGCCCGGCGCTTCGTACGGGGACTGGACGCGGCCGTCGCCGTCGCCGCCTCGCCGGGCCGCTGCCGGTTCCTGAAGGCGGCGTGCGCGGTCGTCGGCTGGGTGTCCCGGCTGCTGCTGCGCAGCTGCCGCGGGCACGCGGCGGAGATGGAGCGCGGGGTCGCCGCGGCGGCCTCCGAGCGGGCCCAGACCGTGGACTACGGCCTCCGCATCGTCGCCCAGGAACAGGTCGGCCTCGCCTACGCGGGCTGGGACCGTCTGCTCACCCGGGTCGCGCTGCCCGCCTGGCGGATGGGCCGCTGGCCGGCCCGGCTGGACGCCGGTGTGGTGGCCGCGCTGACCGAGCTGTCCCGGCGCGACCGGCTCGCGGAGGGTTTCACCTCCCGGCTCGGCGAGCGTCCCGCCTGCGATCTGCTGGAGGAGCCGGGCCTGGTGGACGAGGCCGCCTCGCTGCTGGCCGCCCGTCTCTTCCACGGCGGCCCCGCCGCGTCCGGCCCCGACTGGTCGCCGGTCGACTGGCAGGCGTATCCGGAGGAGGTCGTCGACCGCAAGTGGCGCACCGACGCGGCCCGGCTGCACCGGGTCCTGGACACCCTGGGTGTGCGCCGCCCCAGTGACGCCGCCACCCCCGACCCGGCGGGCCCCACGCTCGCCCGCGTCCTGGAGCACCTGTCCGCCCCGCTGACCGCCCACGGCGCCGCACCGCTGTCCCCCGACCCGTCGACGCCACCGGCCCCGGCCGACGACGCCCGACCCCCGTACACCCACCGTGCCGAGCCGGGCGACCCGGCCGAGCCGGGCGACCCGGCCGAGCCGGGCGACCCGGCCGAGCCGGGCGACCCGGCCGAGCCGGGCGACCCGGACGACTCGGCCGCGCCGATCGACCTGGCCGACCCGACCCATCCCGCCCATCCGGCCGACCAGGCCCATCCCGCCCATCCGGACGACCCGGCCCATCCGGACGACCCAACCCATGCCTTCGATCCGGCAGAGCAGGACGCCCGGATCGCTCCCGACGGTGACGACCTGGCGCACCCCCGCAGCGCGGCGCTCGCCGCGAGCCTGAGTGCGGAGCTGGCCGACGAGGAGACCGCCGTCCCCGGCACCCCCGCGGGCTCCGCCGAGCACGCCCCGGCCGCCCTGTGGGCCGACGCGGCGCTCCCCCTGTTCCCGCTCCAGCCCCCGCGCACCCCGCGCGAGATCCTCACCGACCACGTCACGGCGACGGTGTGCTGCGCGGCCATCGACACCGCCGGCGCCGCCCCGGGTCTGGACTGGCTGGACGGCCCCACGCTTCTGATCAACGGAGAACGCGCCACCGACCTCACGCCGAGAGTGCTGAGCCTGATAGAGGACGGCGACGCCTCCCCCCTGCGCGAGTGGCTCACCGCGACCGGCATACGCCCCGAGAAGCCCCTGCGGCTCGTCTGACCGCCCGGGCCGGGGCACCCAGCCGCCACCCCCGGCCGGAGCGCTTGATTCCACTTTCGGCCAATTCGCAACGAATAGTGACAGCATGCGTGCGTAATGTGATGTGCTGGGACCGGTCACGCACATGGCAAGCGCGTGCGACATAAGACAGGTGAACGAACACGACGTCAGGCGCGTACGGGGGCGTGAGGGAGGGGAGCGACCATGGGGTCGGAGCAGATCCGCCGCTGGGAGTCGGGAGCGCTGGCGCACGCCGTGACGGACCCCTTCGGCCAGGGCCCCGTCCCCTGGCTGCGCGGCAGCGAGACGTACTTCGACGACACCGGCCACGTCGTTCCCTGGTACGTCGACCCGGTCCCGCCGCAGAGCACGCGCAAGGGCGCCGCCCGTGTCCCGGCCCCCCGCGCCGAACGGCACGACCTGCGCTCCGCCGACGACGTGCACCGCCAGATCAAGGGCTTCGTCTCCACCGGCGCCGTCGCCCCCGGCGAGGCGATCGACTTCCACGTCACGGTCGACCCGCCCCAGGAGTTCTTCGTCGACATCTACCGCATCGGCCACTACGGCGGTGACGGCGCCGCCAAGATCACCACCAGCCCCCGGCTGTCCGGCATCGTGCAGCCGCCCCCGCTGGCCGCGGACCGCACGGTCTCCTGCCACCACTGGTGGCTGTCCTGGCGGATGCAGATCCCGTCCTTCTGGAGCGTCGGCGCGTATGTCGCGGTCCTCACCACCGGCGACGGCCGCTACCGCTCCCACATCCCGTTCACCGTGCGCGACGACCGGCCCGCCGACCTGCTGCTGCTCCTCCCGGACGTCACGTGGCAGGCGTACAACCTCTATCCGGAGGACGGGCACACCGGCGCCAGCCTGTACCACGCGTGGGACGAGGAGGGCCGGCTGCTCGGCGAGGCGGACGCGGCCACGACCGTCTCCTTCGACCGCCCCTACGCCGGCGCCGGCCTGCCCCTGCACGTCGGGCACGCCTACGACTTCATCCGCTGGGCCGAGCGCTACGGCTACGACCTCGCCTACGCCGACGCCCGCGACCTGCACGCCGGCCGCATCGACCCGGCGCGCTACCGGGGCCTGGTCTTCCCCGGGCACGACGAGTACTGGTCCGCCCCGATGCGCCGGGCCGTCGAGCAGGCCCGCGACCACGGCACGTCCCTGGTGTTCCTGTCCGCCAACACCATGTACTGGCAGGTCGAGCTCGGCCCCTCCCCGTCCGGTGTCCCCGACCGCCTGCTGACCTGCCGCAAGCGCAAGGGCCCGGGCAAACCCGTGCTGTGGCGGGAGATCGACCGCCCGGAGCAGCAGCTGGTCGGCATCCAGTACGCCGGCCGGGTACCGGAACCGCACCCGCTGATCGTCCGCAACGCCGGCCACTGGCTGTGGGAGGCGTCGGGAGCGCACGAGGGCGACGCGCTGGACGGCCTGGTCGCCGGTGAGGCCGACCGCTACTTCCCGCGCACCGCGCTGCCCGAGCACGAGGAGCGCGTCCTGCTGGCCCACTCCCCGTACACCGACGGCGACGGCGCCCTGCGCCACCAGGAGACGTCCCTGTACCGGGCCCCCTCCGGCGCCTGGGTGTTCGCCGCCGGCACCTTCGCCTGGTCCCCGGCCCTGGACCGCCCCGGCCATGTGGACCCGCGCATCCAGCGCGCCACGGCGAACCTCCTCGACCGCATCTGCAAACGGGACTGAGCGGCCGGACGGTGCGCCGCGGGCACCTCCCGCCCACCCGGCGTCCCGGGCACCTCCCTCATACGGGACAATCGAGCCATTGGACAGACCCACGGGGAGGAACCGTGTCCGGATTCGTAGAAAAGCCCGAGCCCCTTCAGGTGCCGGGCCTGGTGCATCTGCACACCGGAAAGGTGCGCGAGCTGTACCAGAACGAGGCGGGCGACCTCGTGATGGTCGCCAGTGACCGCATGTCCGCCTACGACTGGGTGCTGCCCACGGAGATCCCCGACAAGGGCCGCATCCTCACCCAGCTCTCCCTGTGGTGGTTCGACCAGCTCGTCGACCTGGTCCCCAACCATGTGCTCAGCACCGAGCTGCCCGAGGGCGCCCCCGCCGACTGGCGCGGCCGCACCCTGGTGTGCAAGTCGCTGAAGATGGTCCCGGTGGAGTGCGTGGCCCGCGGCTACCTCACCGGCTCGGGCCTCCTCGAGTACAACGCGTCCCGCACGGTGTGCGGCCTCGCCCTGCCCGAGGGCCTGGTCGACGGCTCGGAGCTGCCCGCCCCGATCTTCACCCCGGCCACCAAGGCCGAGGTCGGCGAGCACGACGAGAACGTCTCCTACGAGGAGGTCGCCCGCCAGGTCGGCGCCGACACCGCCGCCCAGCTGCGCCAGGCCACCCTGGCCGTGTACGCCCGGGCCCGCGACATCGCCCGCGAGCGCGGGATCATCCTCGCCGACACCAAGTTCGAGTTCGGCTTCGAGGGCGAGCAACTGGTCATCGCCGACGAGGTGCTCACCCCGGACTCCTCCCGCTTCTGGCCGGCCGACCAGTGGCAGCCGGGCCGCACCCAGCCGTCGTACGACAAGCAGTTCGTGCGCGACTGGCTCACCTCGGCCGAGTCCGGCTGGGACCGTACCAGCGAGCAGCCGCCGCCGGAGCTGCCCGAGCAGGTGGTCGAGGCCACCCGCGCCAAGTACGTCGAGGCGTACGAGCGCCTGACCGGCGTGCCCTGGAGCTGAGGCGCCCCGCCCCCGGTGCGAGCCGGGGGCGCCCCTCCGTGGCACGGACGGCGCACGCCGGGGGAACGCAAGAAACCCCCGGCGGGAACCGGGGGCTTCTTCCATGGAGCGGACGACGAGGCTCGAACTCGCGACCTCAACCTTGGCAAGGTTGCGCTCTACCAACTGAGCTACGTCCGCAGTGCGCCGTGGCGCGAGAGCAACTATACCCAACCTCGCTCGCGTGCGAGACGCACTGCCGCATGCCGGTTCTCCGCCCCCAGTTTCGTCACGGCGGAGGAGAGGTAGTTCCGCACGGTTCCGGGCGACAGCGCGGCCCGCTCGGCGATCTCCGTGACGGGCGCCCCGTCGGCGGCGAGTTCGAGCACCTCGGCCTCCCGGGCGGTCAGCGGCGAGTCCCCGGAGGAGATCGCGTCGGCCGCCAACTCCGGGTCCACATAGCGGTTTCCGGCGTGCACGGTACGGATGATCTCGGCGAGCCGCTGCGCGCTGACCGTCTTCGGCACGAAGCCGCGCACTCCGGCCGCGAGGGCCCGCTTCAGGTGTCCGGGCCGGCCGTGACTGGTGACGATCAGTACCCGGCACCCCGGCAGTTCGGCCCGCAGGGATGTGGCGACCTTCACACCGTCGGCCCCCGGCATCTGCAGGTCCAGCACCGCCACATCGGGCTCGTGGGCCCGCGCCATCGCCAGCGCCTCCGGCCCGCTCGCCGCCTCCGCGACCACCACCAGGTCGTCCTCCAGCGCGAGCAGCGCGGCCAGCGCACCCCGGATGAGGTGTTCGTCGTCCGCGAGCAGCACCCGCACGCTCACGCCACGACCCCCTCGGCCGCGGCCGGCGCCGAGGACGCCGACGCCCGCACGGACGTCAGCGGCACCTCGGCCACCACCCGGAACGTCCCGCCCTCGGCCGGTCCCGCCGCCAGCGTCCCGCCGACCTCCGCGAGCCGCTCCCGCAGCCCGGCGAGCCCCGACCCGCCCGCCCCGCCCTGCACGGCGCCCGCGCCGTCGTTCTCCACCGTCAGCACCACACGCCCCTCCGACACCTCCACGGTCACCGAGCACCACCCGGCGTCCCCGTGCCGCAGCACGTTCGTCGTCGCCTCGCGCACCACCCAGGCGAGCGCCGACTGCACCCCGGCCGGCAGCCCGCGCACCTCGCCCGACACCTCGCACGCGATCCCGGCGGCAGCCAACACACCCTGCGCCCCGGCCAGTTCCACGCCCAGATCGGCCTCCCGGTAGCCGCGCACGACCTCCCGCACCTCGCGCTGCGACTCCTGCGCGATCCGCTGGACCTCGATCATCTGCTCCACGGCCTCCGGCCGGCCCCGCCGCGCCAGCTGCACCGCCAGCTCGCTCTTCAGCGCGATCACCGCGAGGTTGCGCCCCATCACGTCGTGCAGGTCCCGCCCGAACCGCAGCCGTTCCTCGGCGACGGCGAGCCGCGCCTCGATGTCCCGGGACCGCTCGGCCTCCCACAGCACGGACAGGGTCCAGGCGCCGCAGCGGCAGGCGGCCAGGGAGAACAGGAGGCTGAAGGCGACCAGGCAGCCGTCCAGCAGCACATCGACGCCGGTACCTCCCGTCAGGACGCACGCGATCAGGCAGACCGCCCCGAGCGCGGCGCCGTGCAGCAGGAACCTCCGCGGAGGCATCCAGAGGGCGTACACGACGCCGAACGCCATCAGGACGGCGCCGAGCAGCAGCCGGCCGATGAACGACGAGACGGAGCCGGTGCCGCGAAGCACCTCGATGAGCACCACGCCCACCGCGAGCAGCAGGGCCGGGCCGACCAGCCGCTGCCCCGGCATGGCACGCCGCCCCAGGTAGTGGTCGAGTGCGGGGCGGGTGAGGACGTTGCCCCACACGCATTGCGCCGCGCCGACCAGCCCCAGGAGGCCGCCCAGGAGCAACGACACGGCGTCGTGGCGCAGGTCTCCGGCCAATGGCAGCAGCATCCAGGTCCCGGTGAACGCCCAGATGCTGACGTACCAGCTCACCAGGGACTGCAGCTCGACCCGTTCCGCCTTGCTCCGCTCCCGCCAGTGGCGTCGCTGCCACCCCCGTATCCGGGCCAGCACCGCTTCCCCCTGTCCGTCGTCCGGTGTGCCGTGTGCCGCGGCTCTCGGTCCTCGCCCGGCTCCCTGTCCCCTGCCCGGCGGGCTCAGCGCCGCGGTTCCCACCTGAACCACCGGCGTACAGCAAACACCGCGACGACGATCCAGGCCAGTGCGGTCGCCACCGCCCCCAGCGCCTCGTGCGCCGAGAGGGCGCCGGTCCAGCCGCCGCGGATCAGCGTCATCGCCGGGCTCAGCGGCAGGAGTTCGCACACCGAGGCCACCCGGTCGGGGAACAGGTCCAGCGGGACCATCATCCCGGATCCGACCATGGACACCAGGATCAGCGGCAGCGACGTGACCTGGGCGCTCTCCACCGACCGCGAGAAGCTCGCGGTGAGTGCGGCGAGCGCCGCGCACAGCACCAGTCCCGCCAGCAGCCCCAGGACGGCCAGATGCGGTGCCTTGGGGGCGTGCACATGCAGTACGGCCGTGCAGCCCGCCACCAGCACCACCGACTGCACCAGTCCGGTCAGCACGGCCGGCAGCGAGGCCCCGGCGAGGATCTCCGCGTCCCGCAGCTCGCCGGTGCGCAGTCGCTTGAGCACCAGCTCCTCGCGCCGGGAGGCGAGGACACCGACGAGGCCGGCGTAGACGGCGAACAGCAGTGAGAAGCCGATCGCGGCGGGCAGCACGGCGAGTCCGACGTCCAGCCCGGCGCTCGCGAGGTCCATGTCCTTGACCGTCGACCGGACGGTGGCCGGCATCACCAGCGGAACGAACAGGGCGGTGACGATGACGCCCTTGCTCCGCCCGAGCAGCGTCAGCTCGGCCCGTGCCAGTGCCGTCATCCGGGCCGTGGGGGAGGTGGTCGTCGTGCTGCTCATGCCGCGTACTCCTCGGTCCTCGTTCCGGCCGCGTCGCGTGCGATCCCCAGGAACGCCTCTTCCAGCGAGGCCGACCGCACATCCAGCCGGCGCAGCTCCACCCGCTCCCGCTCGGCCCACACGAGCAGTTCGGTGGCCGTGCGCTGCAGCTCGCGGGTGCGCAGCCGGACGACCCGGCCGTCCACCTCGTGCCCGCACACCCCGAGACCGGGCAGTGCCGGAAGATCGCCGAGGACGTATCCCTCGGGCAGTTCGAAGGTGATCCGCGACGGTTGTGCCGCGGTCACCTCGGCCGGGGTACCGGCGGCCGCGATGCGCCCTTCGTGCAGGATCGCCAGCCGGTCGGCGAGATCCTCGGCCTCCTCCAGGTAGTGCGTGGTCAGCAGGACCGTCGTGCCGGTGTCGCGCAGGGCCCGTACGAGGTCCCAGGTGTCCCGGCGGCCCTCGGCGTCCAAACCGGTCGTCGGCTCGTCCAGGAACAGGACCTCGGGATGGCCGAGCAGGGCGAGCGCCAGATCGAGCCGTCGCCGTTCGCCGCCGGAGAGCTGCTTCACCCGCACCGCGGCCCGGCCGGTCAGCCCCACCAGGGTCAGCGCCTCGTCCACGGGCCGGGCCCCGCTCACGCATCCCGCCCACATCCGAGCCGTCTCGGCGACGGTCAGGTCGGACGGGAAGCCGCCCTCCTGCAGCATCACGCCGGTGCGCGGCCGTACGGCGGCGCGTTCGGTGTACGGGTCGTGGCCGAGGACGCGCACCTGACCGCCGGTAGGCGGCGCGAGTCCCTCCAGCAGCTCGACGGTGGACGTCTTGCCGGCGCCGTTGGTGCCGAGCAGCGCGAAGATCTCCCCGCGTTTCACATGAAACGTGATGCCGCACACCGCCTGGAAGCCGCCCCCGTACACACGCCGGAGGTCGGTGACCTCGATCACGTGTTCTTTCGTGTCCATGACTTCAGCGTCCCGGCGCACCGGAGCATCCGGCAGTGCGCGCTGTCATCACTGCTCATGACAAATGTCAGAAAGGGCGGAAAACACGAAGAAGACCCCGGTCCGAAGAGGACCGGGGTCTCATTCCCGAGCGGACGACGAGGCTCGAACTCGCGACCTCAACCTTGGCAAGGTTGCGCTCTACCAACTGAGCTACGTCCGCATTGCGGCCGACCGGCTCCCACCGATCGGTGCGTGCACCAGCCTACCTGATCCACAAGTGTGGTCATGACGGCCATGCAGAGCGGGTGACAGGAATCGCACACTGCGCCTTCCCCCTGGAAGGGGGATGTTCTACTACTGAACTACACCCGCACAACCGGTATGAGCTGGGCCTTTCGGCTTTCGCCCCGCGGCGTGCTCAGACTTTAGCCGACCGGGAGGGGTGCAGCGCAAGTCGGCTTCCCGCAGGGCCGGCTGACCGGGCGTCGGGCACGGTGGGACGCAGGGCGCCGGACGCCTCCTGGCGGCCCGCCGTCCCCGGTGCGGCCCCGGCGAGCCGGGGACCCTGCCCCGCCGGAGGCGGCGCGGGACGGCTGGGGAACCAGCCGGACCGGGCGCGAGGCCGGGCGGCCGAGCACCGGCCGCCGGTCGGCGCCGGGCCGCTGCGGCCCCACGTCGCCCATCGGCCCCGCACCCGCCGCCCCGCGCTCACGTCCCGCGCCGGGGGCCGCTTCAGCGGGCCGCCGCGAACGCCTCGTAGACCTTCTTCGGGATCCGGCCGCGCGCCGGGACGTCCATCTTGTTGGCCTGGGCCCAGGCCCGCACGGCCGCCGGGTCGGGGGCGACCTCGGTCTGCTGGTACGCCTTGCCGGACCGCGAGCGCTTGCGGCCGGCCTCCACGTAGGGCGCGAGCGCCTTGCGCAGTTTCTTGGCGTTGGTTTCGTTCAGGTCGATCTCGTACGACTTGCCGTCGAGTCCGAAGGCGACCGTTTCCGCCGCTTCCGAGCCGTCCATGTCGTCAAAGAGCGTGACCACGACCTTCTGCGCCACGAATATCGGTCCCTTCTGCGGCACCTTGATACAGCTCATCTGCGATGACGTGCCGAGTATCGGTTATCGGTATTTCATTTGTACAGGGCGTGCCATTGGAAAGTGAAGCCCGACTAAATCGCCCCGCGTGTCCCGGCGCAATAGGTGCCGCGAGTCGATCCGGGATCTTTCCCAGAATTTTTCGCGACGGTACCCGGCCGCTACCGCATCGTGATGGCGATCACGTAGATTCCTACAACTCTACCCGCGTAGAAATTTTGTGCGGGTAGTCTGAAGGAACCTGCTCAGCACCACACACCGGGAGTGCCAGTGGCACGCGTCGTAGTCGACGTCATGCTCAAGCCGGAGATCCTCGACCCCCAGGGCCAGGCGGTCCAGCGTGCGCTGCCGCGCCTGGGATTCGAAGGGATCTCGGACGTCCGTCAGGGAAAGCGATTCGAACTGGAAGTTGAGGGCCCGGTCGACGAGGCCGCCCTCGCCCGCATTCACGATCTTGCGGAGTCCTTCCTCGCCAACACCGTGATCGAGGACTTCACCGTCAAGGTCGAGGAAGTCGCGGAGGCGGCCAAGTGACCGCTCGTATCGGCGTCGTCACTTTCCCGGGATCTCTCGACGACCGGGACACGCAGCGCGCGATCCGCCTCGCGGGCGCCGAACCCGTCGCCCTGTGGCACAAGGACAAGGACCTCCACCAGGTCGACGCCGTGGTGCTGTGCGGTGGTTTCTCCTACGGCGACTATCTGCGCGCCGGCGCCATCGCCCGCTTCTCGCCGGTCATGGAGACCGTCATCGAGCAGGCGAAGGCCGGCATGCCGGTCCTCGGCATCTGCAACGGCTTCCAGATCCTCACCGAGGCCCACCTCCTCCCGGGCGCGATGCTCGGCAACGACCACCTCCACTTCATCTGCCGCGACCAGAAGCTGCGGGTGGAGAACGCGGAGACCTCCTGGACCAGCGACTACACCGCCGGTCAGGAGATCCACATCCCGCTGAAGAACATGGACGGCCGGTACGTCGCCGACGACTACACCCTGGACAAGCTCGAGGCCGAGGGCCGCGTCGCCTTCAGGTACGTCGACTTCAATCCCAACGGCTCCCTGCGGGACATCGCCGGCATCACCAACGAGGCCGGCAACGTCGTCGGCCTGATGCCGCACCCGGAGCACGCCGTCGAGCCGCTGATCGGCACCGGTCGCACCGACGGTCTCCCGTTCTTCACCTCGATCCTCAAGAAGCTGGTCAACGCATGAGCCGGACGCCTCTGGACACGGTCGAGCACGCGGCCGCGACCCCCGACGTCGAGCTGCCCTGGGCCGAACTCGGCCTGAAGAAGGACGAGTACGAGCGCGTGGTCGAGATCCTCGGCCGCCGGCCCACCGGCGCCGAGCTCGCCATGTACTCGGTCATGTGGTCCGAGCACTGCTCGTACAAGTCCTCCAAGGTCCACCTCCGCCAGTTCGGCGAGAAGGCCCCCGAGAGCGACGCCCTGCTGGTCGGCATCGGCGAGAACGCCGGTGTGGTCGACGTCGGCCAGGGCTACGCAGTCACCTTCAAGGTCGAGTCGCACAACCACCCGTCGTACGTGGAGCCCTACCAGGGCGCCGCGACCGGCGTCGGCGGCATTGTCCGCGACATCATCGCGATGGGCGCCCGCCCGGTCGCGGTCGTGGACCCGCTGCGCTTCGGCGCGGCCGACCACCCCGACACCAAGCGCGTCCTGCCCGGCGTGGTCGCCGGCATCGGCGGCTACGGCAACTGCCTCGGCCTGCCCAACATCGGCGGCGAGGTCGTCTTCGACGCCTGCTACCAGGGCAACCCGCTGGTCAACGCCGGTGCCATCGGCGTGATGCGGCACGAGGACATCCACCTCGCGAAGGCGTCCGGCGCGGGCAACAAGGTCATCATGTACGGCGCCCGCACGGGTGGTGACGGCATCGGCGGCGCGTCCATCCTCGCCTCCGAGACCTTCGACGACGCGAAGCCCTCGAAGCGTCCGGCCGTCCAGGTGGGCGACCCCTTCCAGGAGAAGCTGCTCATCGAGTGCACCCTGGAGGCCTTCAAGGAGAAGCTGGTCGTCGGCATCCAGGACCTGGGTGCGGCAGGCATCTCCTGCGCCACCAGCGAGCTGGCGTCCAACGGCTCCGGCGGCATGCGCGTCACCCTCGACGACGTACCCCTGCGTGACTCGACGCTCTCGCCCGAGGAAATCCTCATGAGCGAGTCGCAGGAACGCATGTGCGCGGTCGTCGAGCCGGAGAAGGTCGACCGCTTCCTCGAGATCTGCGACAAGTGGGACGTCATCGCCACGGTCATCGGTGAGGTGACCGACGGCGACCGTCTGGAGATCTTCTGGCACGGCGAGAAGATCGTCGACGTCGACCCGCGCACGGTCGCGCACGACGGCCCGGTCTACGAGCGTCCCTACGCCCGCCCGTCCTGGCAGGACGCCCTGCAGGCCGACGACGCCAACAAGCTGCCGCGCCCGGCGACTTCCCAGGAGCTCAAGGACCAGGTCCTGAAGCTGGTCGCCTCGCCGAACCAGGCCTCCAAGAAGTGGATCACGTCCCAGTACGACCACTTCGTGCAGGGCAACACCGTCCTCGCCCAGCCCGAGGACTCCGGCATGATCCGCATCGACGAGGAGACCGGCCTCGGCGTGGCCATCGCCACGGACGGCAACGGCCGGTACGCCAAGCTCGACCCGTACACGGGCGCGCAGCTGGCCCTCGCCGAGGCCTACCGCAACGTGGCGACGACGGGCGCCAAGCCCCTCGCCGTCTCCGACTGCCTGAACTTCGGCTCGCCCGAGGACCCGGCGGTCATGTGGCAGTTCGCGGAAGCCGTGCGCGGTCTGGCGGACGGCTGTCAGCAGCTCGGCACGCCGGTGACCGGCGGCAACGTCTCGCTGTACAACCAGACCGGCGAGGCCGCCATCCACCCGACCCCGGTCGTGGCGGTCCTCGGCGTGATCGACGACGTGGCCCGCCGCACGCCGGTCGCCTTCCAGGAAGAGGGCCAGCTCCTCTACCTGCTCGGCGACACGCGTGAGGAGTTCGGCGGTTCGGCCTGGTCGCAGGTGATCCACGACCACCTGGGCGGCCTGCCCCCGAAGGTGGACCTGGAGCGCGAGCGCCTGCTCGCCGAGATCCTGATCTCCGCCTCCCGCGACGGCATGATCGACTCCGCGCACGACCTGTCCGACGGCGGCCTGATCCAGGCCGTGGTCGAGTCGGCGCTGCTCGGGGGCAAGGGCGCCCGCCTGATCGTCCCGGACGGTCTGGACGCGTTCACCTTCCTGTTCTCCGAGTCGGCGGGCCGCGCGATCGTCGCGGTGCCGCGCTCGGAGGAGGTCCGCTTCAACGACATGTGCGGTGCCCGGGGCCTCCCGGCCGCCCGTGTCGGCGTCGTGGACGGCGACACCATCGAGCTCCAGGGCGAGTTCGAACTGTCGCTGGAGGACCTGCGCACGGCCCACGAGGAGACGATCCCGGCGCTGCTCAAGTAACGCCGGCCGTACGACGACGAAGGCCCCGCCCGTTTCCGAACGGGCGGGGCCTTCGCGTGGGTCCTGGCCCCATGTCAGAGACGCGCATGAATGACGTCAAACGGCCTGATCGGATGCCCGGTCACCGCATAGGCTCGCCGTCATGCCCACGGCGAAGAAGCGCACCCGGACCTACGACCCGGCGAAGATCCGTACCGCCGTCCACGCCCAGTTCGGGCACGTACGACAGGCGGTGCGCACCCTCACCCCCGAGCAACTCCAGGCGCCCACCCGGCTCGGCGAGTGGACCGTGCGGGACCTGGTGGCCCACCTCGGGATGACGCTGCGCGCGGCCACCCGGCTGCTCGGCCGGCCCGCGCCCGCCGGCCCGCAGGCAGCGCTGCTGGACTGGCCGTTCGCCATCGCCGCCGAGGCCCCGGACATCGCCGGGTACGCCCGGCGGCTCGCCGAGGAGCACCCGGACCTCGACGCCTATCTCGCCGCCACCGAGGAGCGGTTCACCGCGGACCTCGCCGCCCACCCCGGCACCCGGCTGCTGGACACCAGCGCCGGCCCGCTGACCCTCGACGACTACCTCGTCACCCGTACCGTCGAGCTGATCGTGCACACCGACGACCTGAACGCCGCCGTACCGGGTCTCGACGTGCCCTTCGACAAGCAGGCGTTCGCCGCGTGCACCCGGCTGCTCGCCGACGCCCTCGCCGCGAAGGCGCCCGGCGGCGCCACCGAGGTGCGGATCCCGCCGTACGCGGTCGTGCAGTGCGTCGAGGGTCCCCGGCACACCCGTGGCACCCCGCCCAACGTGGTCGAGACCGACCCGCTCACCTGGATCCGGCTCGCGACCGGGCGGCTGGAGTGGAAGGACGCCGTCGAGGCGGCCAAGGTCAGCGCGAGCGGGGAGCGGGCCGACCTGAGCGGGCTGCTGCCGTTGCTGGCGTGACGGAACCGGTCGCACCGGCGCCTCGTCACACCGGTATGAACAGGCACAAACCGCGCATGGTTCTCCTGGCCGCCGCCGCGCTCGTCGCGCTGACGGCCGCCTGCGGCGGCGAACACGCGGCGCGGACCGGCAGCGGCACGGCCGGTCCGGAACCGCCGGTCACCGGCACCGACTGGCGCATCGTCCGCATCGCCACGCACACCGGCACCGATCACCCCGACGGCACCGCGCACCTCGGCATCGACGCGACGACCGGCAAGGCCGGCGGCCGGCTCGGCTGCAACCACTTCAGCGCCACGGCCACCGTGCGCGACGGGCGTATCACCCTGGGGTCCCCGACCACGACCCGAATGATGTGCGACGCCTCACTCATGCGCACCGAGCGGACCCTGCTCGACGTCTTCAACAGCGCCCTGACGTACCGCGTCGAGCACCACACCCTCACGCTGACCTGCGCAAACGGAACGATCATCCAAGCCGTCGCACGAAAGTGATCCGTAGGGTCCGCTCATCCCCAATTCGGACCAGTGGTCGATCTCGCCTACACTCGGAGGCGTGCCACGTGGTGACGGTCGACTCAATCACGATCTGCTTCCCGGCGAAAAAGGCCCCCAGGACGCTTGCGGCGTCTTCGGCGTCTGGGCTCCCGGTGAAGAGGTCGCAAAGCTCACGTACTTCGGGCTCTACGCCCTCCAGCACCGGGGTCAGGAATCCGCGGGAATCGCGGTCAGCAACGGCTCCCAGATCCTCGTCTTCAAGGACATGGGCCTGGTCTCCCAGGTCTTCGACGAGACCTCGCTCGGTTCGCTCCAGGGTCACATCGCGGTCGGACACGCCCGCTACTCGACCACCGGCGCCTCCGTGTGGGAGAACGCCCAGCCGACGTTCCGTGCGACCGCGCACGGCTCGATCGCCCTCGGCCACAACGGCAACCTGGTCAACACCGCGCAGCTCGCGGAGATGGTCGCCGACCTGCCGAGCGACAACAACAGCCGCTCCACCCGGGTCGCGGCCACCAACGACACCGACCTGCTGACGGCCCTGCTGGCCGCCCAGGTCGACGAGGACGGCAAGCCGCTGACCATCGAGGAGGCGGCGCACGTCGTCCTCCCGAAGGTGCGGGGCGCCTTCAGCCTCGTCTTCATGGACGAGCACACCCTCTACGCCGGCCGTGACCCGCAGGGCATCCGCCCGCTGGTCCTGGGCCGCCTGG
The DNA here is from genome assembly GCF_040637635.1 of Streptomyces sp. NPDC028635. Taxonomy (NCBI): domain Bacteria; kingdom Bacillati; phylum Actinomycetota; class Actinomycetes; order Kitasatosporales; family Streptomycetaceae; genus Streptomyces; species Streptomyces sp. NPDC028635. The sequence goes on from NZ_JBEZWX010000035.1 coordinate 37,435, forward strand.
AGCGCGGCTGGGTGGTCGCCTCCGAGTCCGCCGCCCTGGACATCTGCGGCGCCAGCTATGTGCGCGAGATCGAGCCCGGCGAGTTCGTCGCCATCGACGAGAACGGCCTGCGCACCTCGCGATTCGCGGAAGCAAAGCCCAAGGGCTGTGTCTTCGAGTACGTGTACCTGGCCCGCCCGGACACCGACATCGCCGGCCGGAACGTGTACCTGTCCCGGGTCGAGATGGGCCGCCGCCTCGCCAAGGAGGCCCCGGTCGAGGCCGACCTGGTGATAGCGACGCCGGAATCCGGCACCCCGGCAGCCATCGGCTACGCGGAGGCCTCCGGCATCCCGTTCGGCGCCGGCCTGGTCAAGAACGCCTACGTCGGCCGGACCTTCATCCAGCCCTCGCAGACCATCCGCCAGCTGGGCATCCGGCTGAAGCTGAACCCGCTCAAGGAAGTCATCAAGGGCAAGCGACTGGTCGTCGTCGACGACTCGATCGTCCGCGGCAACACCCAGCGGGCCCTGGTGCGCATGCTGCGCGAGGCCGGCGCCGCGGAGGTCCACATCCGGATCTCCTCGCCGCCCGTGAAGTGGCCCTGCTTCTTCGGCATCGACTTCGCCACGCGCGCGGAGCTGATCGCCAACGGTATGACCATCGACGAGATCGGCACCTCGCTCGGCGCCGACTCGCTGGCGTACATCTCCATCGACGGCATGATCGAGGCGACCACCATCGCCAAGCCGAACCTGTGCCGCGCCTGCTTCGACGGCGAGTACCCGATGGAGCTGCCCGACCCGGAGCTGCTCGGCAAGCAGCTGCTGGAGACCGAGCTGGCCGCCGGGCCCGCCGCCACGGCCGCCGCCGACGCCATCCGCCGCCCGTAGGGCGCCGCATCACCTGCCGTACGACACGAAAGTTCTCCTCACCATGTCTGAAGCAACTGGTGCCTCCTACGCGGCTGCCGGCGTCGACATCGAAGCGGGCGACCGCGCCGTCGAGCTGATGAAGGAGTGGGTGAAGAAGACGCAGCGCCCCGAGGTCCTCGGCGGCCTCGGCGGCTTCGCCGGCCTCTTCGACGCCTCCGCCCTCAAGCGCTACGAGCGGCCGCTGCTCGCCTCGGCCACCGACGGCGTGGGCACGAAGGTCGACATCGCCCGCCAGCTGGGTGTCTACGACACCATCGGCCACGACCTGGTCGCCATGGTCATGGACGACATCGTGGTGTGCGGCGCCGAGCCGCTGTTCATGACCGACTACATCTGCGTCGGCAAGGTCCACCCCGAGCGGGTCGCCGCGATCGTCAAGGGCATCGCGGAGGGCTGCGTGCTGGCCGGCTGCGCCCTGGTGGGCGGCGAGACGGCCGAACACCCGGGTCTGCTGGGCCCGGACGACTTCGACGTCGCGGGCGCCGGTACGGGCGTCGTGGAGGCCGACCGGCTGCTCGGCCCGGATCGCATCCGCACGGGTGACGCGGTCATCGCCATGGCGTCCTCCGGGCTTCACTCGAACGGGTACTCGCTGGTGCGGCACGTCCTGCTGAACCAGGCCGGTCTGTCCCTGGACGCCCGCATCGAGGAGCTCGGCCGCACCCTCGGCGAGGAGCTGCTGGAGCCCACCAAGATCTACTCGCTGGACTGCCTGGCGCTCATCCGGACCGCCGAGGTCCACGCCTACAGCCACATCACCGGCGGCGGCCTCGCCGCGAACCTCGCCCGGGTGATCCCGGACACGCTGCACGCCGTGGTCGACCGCTCCACCTGGACGCCCGACCCGATCTTCGACCTCGTCGGCCGCACCGGCAAGGTGGAGCGGCTGGAGCTGGAGAAGACGCTGAACATGGGCGTCGGCATGATGGCGATCGTCCCGCAGGAGTCGGTGGACGTGGCCCTGGCCACGCTGGCCGACCGCGACGTGGAGGCATGGGTCGCCGGCGAGATCACCGACCGGGGCGAGCACACCACCGGCGCGGAGCTGGTCGGCGACTACGCCTGACACCCGGACCCTGGGGGCCCCGCCGCTCGCGGAGCGCGGGGCCCGTCAGGTGCGGCAGTCAGGGGCGGCAGCCCGCGTTACGGCAGCACGAAACCCGGTCCGGAGCTGTGCCCCGAACCGGGTGAAACGGCGCATGCCGCGCAGCCTTACGCGCCGCGACGGTGCCGCGAGGACTGGTCGTCCTCGTCCTCCTCGTCGTCGTCCTCGTCATAGAGGTCGGCGTAGCGGGAGTACAGGTCATCGTCGTCGTGCTCATCGTCCTCGAAACGGTCGCCGTTCGGCGGCGACGGATTCGATGTCGATGCGCCCAGCTCCTCGGCCAGGCGTGTGAGGTCAGTCCCACCGCTGTTGTACTTCAGCTGGCGGGCGACCTTCGTCTGCTTGGCCTTGGCCCGGCCGCGCCCCATGGCTCGACCCCCTCAACGACGGGGCTCGACGGCCCCAGAGTCTGACACGCGTTCATGTTCCGGCACGGACTCTCCGCAGAGAGGCCGGTCCGTAGGGCTTCCACGGTACCTGAGCCCGCGCCCATACGGTACGTCGCCCGCAGCACGCGCGTGTGCACAGGACCACCGAGGCGCCCCGTCCTCGCTGGTCAATGGCGATTTTAACCACTTATCCGAGGACGACCCGCCGGTGGAAGTGAGAGTTCTCTCGAAGTGCCCACCGGCAGGTACCGCACGAACCCGCGCGCCCGTCGTACGCCGAGCGGTACGGAACGTCAGCGTCCGCGCTTGGCGGCGGCGGCCTCGGCCATCCGCTGCTCGGCGATCCGGTCGGCCGCCGCGGCCGGCGGAATGCCGTCCTCCTTCGCACGTGCGAATATGGCCAGCGTGGTGTCGAAGATCTTCGCGGCCTTCGCCTTGCACCGGTCGAAGTCGAAGCCGTGCAGCTCGTCGGCGACCTGGATGACCCCGCCCGCGTTCACCACGTAGTCCGGCGCGTAGAGGATCCCGCGGTCGGCGAGGTCCTTCTCCACCCCGGGGTGGGCGAGCTGGTTGTTCGCGGCGCCGCAGACGACGCGCGCGGTCAGCACCGGCACGCTGTCGTCGTTGAGCGCCCCGCCGAGCGCGCAGGGGGCGTAGATGTCCAGGCCCTCGGTCCGGATCAGCGCCTCGGTGTCGGCGACGGCGCTGACACCCTCCGGGTGCCGGTCGAGGATGCGGCGCACGGCGTCCTCGCGCACATCGGTGATGACGACCTCGGCGCCCTCCGCCCGCAGGTGCTCCACCAGGTGGTGGCCGACCTTGCCGACACCGGCGATGCCGACCTTGCGGCCGCGCAGCGAGGGGTCGCCCCACAGGGTCTGCGCGGAGGCGCGCATGCCCTGGTAGACACCGAAGGCGGTGAGCACGGAGGAGTCGCCGGCGCCGCCGTTCTCCGGGGAGCGGCCGGTGGTCCAGCGGCACTCGCGGGCCACGACGTCCATGTCGGCGACGTAGGTGCCGACGTCGCAGGCGGTGACGTACCGGCCGCCGAGCGAGGCGACCATGCGGCCGTAGGCGAGCAGCAGCTCCTCGGTCTTGTCCCGCTCCGGGTCGCCGATGATCACGGCCTTGCCGCCGCCGTGGTCGAGCCCGGCCATGGCGTTCTTGTACGACATGCCACGCGCGAGGTTGAGGGCGTCGGCGACGGCCTCCTCCTCGGTGGCGTACGGGTAGAAGCGCGTACCGCCGAGCGCGGGGCCCAGCGCGGTGGAGTGGAGGGCGATGACGGCCTTCAGGCCGCTCGCGCGGTCCTGGCAGAGCACGACCTGCTCATGGCCGCCCTGGTCCGAGTGGAACAGGGTGTGCAGTACACCAACAGGTGCGCCGGTTACGTCGGTCACGGTGGTGACTCCTGAGTAAATAGCGGCGAGTGACGCGGGGCTCCATGGGGGTGGCGGGGCCCCGTGGCATGAGGGTAGAGCCTGCCACCGGCCATGCACCGCGCAGTGCCCCAGATCACCTTCTCAGGGAGTACGCCCACGTACGCGCGTGCGCGGCCGTGCGACGATTTGCATGGATTTCCCGCAGAGTGCGGGTGCGGGCCCGGCAGGTTTCCGCAGCGGCCCGCGGGGGAGGGAGCAGGCGTGCCCACGGTGTCCTCGGTGATCGTCCCGTATGCGGCGTATCTGCGGGTGTACGAGCCGCTGGCCGCCTTCCCGGAGCCGGAGCGCGGTCACTGGACGCGCTACGCCCGCCGCCCCGAGCGCCCCTCCTACCAGGACGAACTGCGCCGCTCGCTGGCCGGCCTGCTGCCCACCCCGCCGATCGCGGTGCCGGTGCACGAGAGCGACGACGCCTTCGTGCTGGAAGTGGACGGCGTGGTGTGCGTGTGCCCGTGGCGGACCCGGCTGCGCGGCTGGCAGGCGCTGGCCGACCTCGGTGAGGAACTGCCGAAGCCGGTGCTGGAAGCCGTCCTGCCCGAGGTGGTGCGCCACCAGGCCGCCCAGGACTACGAGCGCTGGCGGGAGCGCAACCCCGACGCGCGGCCGTGGATCCGCACGGCGACCTGGCAGGTGCCGCTGAACTGGTTCGTGCTGGTCTCCGACGAGGAGCGGGAGTACGACAAGGGTTCCGCCGACCTGGCCCCGGTGCTGCGCTACCGCACGCCGATGGTGCAGGCCCGGCGCCGGGTGGCCCGGGCGCTGCGCACGCTGAAGGACACCATGGACGAGGGGCCGCTGGTCGAGGGTGTCGTGGACGTGGGGCGCTGGCTGGAGGAGTTCCACCCGCGCTCTCTGGTGGAGCTCGACTACGGCGGCCTGGTGCACGCGCTGTCCGCGGGGGCGCTGGAGGACGATCACTCGGCGGCGGACGTGGCCGAGGGGATCGCGGCACTGCGGCGCGGGGACGGGGTGGCGGCCGGCGCGGCCTACGGGCGGCTGGTGGAGCGCTGGCGGTCGGTGCGCGACCTGCGCTCGGCGAACTGACAGATCGCCAGACGCCTGACAGCCGTGTGACGGAGGATCCGACAGAGGTTCGAGTGGAGTGATGTGCGTCACGGCCGTGACGCCGGTCACCGCGTACGGTCTACGCACCGGACGGACTCCGCACTACGCGAGTTGACGGGACGTAGGCCCCGATCCGGGCGTTTGCGTCAAACGTGACAGACCGCACGTACACGCCCCTTGCGCGCGTTACCCGCCCTCGTGCCAAAATAGGACAAGGAGTCCGGGGAGGGCTCCGTCCGCCCAACTATGCTCCACTGTGGGCGGAATCTCAGCATTGCACGCTTTGGGGGGTCTGGTATCTCCTGACGCCACTGTGACTGATCGTCACAGTGGCGTGACTGTCCGCTATGGCATGGTCCATCGGCTTCCGTCGCTGATGAACACCTGGGAGGGCAATTCCATCGGTTTGGCCGACGCGGCTGGACAGATGGTGTAGTTGTAGTGCCGAGGACAAGCCGTTCGTCCTATAACCGACTCGACTCGCGTCCGCCATTTCGGGCAACGCGGGTCAAGGTGCAGAATTTAGAGGAAAGAACCGAGAAGGTTCGGTTCTCCCGAGGAGGCCGCTCATGACCGCTCGCACCCCTGATGCCGAGCCGCTGCTGACCCCGGCTGAGGTCGCCACCATGTTCCGCGTCGACCCGAAGACGGTCACGCGCTGGGCGAAGGCCGGCAAGCTCACGTCGATCCGCACGCTCGGCGGGCACCGCCGCTACCGCGAGGCCGAGGTCCGCGCTCTGCTCGCGGGCATCCCGCAGCAGCGCAGCGAGGCCTGAACAACTGAATAGCGGGCGAAGCGGCAGGTCCCCCAACCTGTCGGGCCGCCCGGACACCACAGCTCCAAGCGACGCGGGGACTGCCCCAACAGGCCCCTCGCCCACACGGAACGCACGGGTGCGTCGTCGATCGCGCTGGACTCCGCCGGGTCCAGCGCGATCTTTTTTGTGCGCGCGGAGCCCGCTGTGCCCGTCCTGGCGGGCGTCTGTGAGTGCCCTTGTCGGAGTCTGGTGGGACTCCGGTGGGACTCTGCGGGGATGCCCTGACGCAGGTGCAATTGCACATATTAAATTGACGGGTTGTAGGGACGGGGTAAGAACGGGGGCTCCGGAAACTCATGCGGTGACTCCCGTCACATGCCTCTGTCCTTGTTGCCCGGCGCCGGCGTGCGCTAATGGAGGCGCGGGTTCCAGCGTCCCACGCGCGTACGGGTGTTGGGCGGGTGTGCCGTCACGCCTCGCCGGGGGATTCGTCCTCCGCGGGCTCGCGGGCCGGTGGCGGGGCCGGCGGAGCGGTGGCCAGCGCCAGCAGCAGCAGGCGGTGGCAGATCGGGCAGTGGCGGGTCAGATGCCGGTACGACGAAGCGGCCGACAGATGCGCCCGGAGCAGCGCCCGCGTCTCGTGCTTCGCCGATGCCGCCATCGCCACCTCCGTCAGCCCGCGGGGAACGGGTCCGTGTTTCTGGGGTACTGGCGGAATGTGACGCCGTCAAGGCCGCGGGACCCTGCCGGGGGGTACGGGAGCAAGAGGAGCCAGAAGCTCCGCGACCGCGGCCGGCGGCCGCAGGGGGCGGTTCTCGGCCGTTTGTGCCGGACCGGGGCCGCAGGCTTCTCGCGGCGCGCCTGGCCGGGGAGAGTGCGCGTCGGTGGAGCCGTGCTCCTTGTTGAGCGGTCGTGTGCCGAGGTGAGGCTGAGCGCGCCGATGGGGGCCGTGCGTCGAGACACGCAGAAGGCCCGCCCCTTGCGGGACGGGCCTTCTGCTGATGCGGTCCTGACGGGATTTGAACCCGCGGCCTCCACCTTGACAGGGTGGCGAGCACTCCAAACTGCTCCACAGGACCAGGTGTTGCGGCGCTTGTCTTTCCTGCGCTGCGAGAAGGACTGTACAGGAGGGTGAGCCCCCTGGTCGAACTCACCCTCCGTACGGGCCCGGCTACGGAACGGCCGCGTCGATCGCCTTCACGATCCGCTTGTCCGAGACCGGATACGCCGTGCCCAGCGCATGGGCGAAGTAGCTGACCCGCAGCTCCTCGATCATCCAGCGGATGTCCAGGACCGCCTGCGGCACCGGCCGTCCCTGCGGCATCTGCTCCAGCAGCCAGGCGTACTCGTCCTGCATCTCGTGGACCTTCTCCATGCGCGTGGTGTCCCGCTGCACGTTCGTCGGCATCTGCTGCAGCCGCCGGTCCGCCGCGATCAGATACCGCATCAGGTCCGGCAGCCGCCGCAGCCCCGTCGCCGTCACGAAGCCCGGCTTCACCAGGGCGTCCAGCTGCTTGCGCACGTCCTGCAGGTTCGCCAGCAGCGCGGGGCTGCGCAGGCCCTTCAGCCGGCGCTCACAGGCCTGCCAGGCGGCCAGCACCTGCTGGACCTGGCCCACCGTGCGCACCGTGGTGTCCACGATCTCGGCGCGCACCTTGTCGTACAGCTTCCGGTAGGACTCCTCGTCCCACACCGGACCGCCGAAGTCCGCGATCAGCTTGTCCGCCGCCGCCATCGCGCAGTCGTCGAACAGCGCCTGGATCGAGCCGTGCGGGTTCGCCGACAGCGCGAGCTTCTGGGCGTTCGTCAGCTTCTCGGACGCGAACTTCGCCGGGTTGACCGGGATGTTGCGCAGGATCAGCCGGCGTGTGCCCTTCCACATCGCCTCCGCCTGCTCCGCCTCCGTGTCGAAGAGGCGCACGGAGACCGTGTCGCCGTCGTCCACCAGCGCCGGGTACGCCTTCACGGGCTGGCCGGCGCGGCGGGTCTCGAAGACGGGGGTGAGCGAGCCGATCGTCCAGTCCGTCAGCCCCTTGCGCTCCAGCGCCTCCCCGCCCTGCCGGGAGACGGTCGCCGCCGCGGCCTGCGAGAGGGCCTTGCGGGCCTTCGGCTTCAGCTGGAGCTTGAGCGCCTCGAGGTCCTTGTCCTCGGCCAGCTTGCGGCGCCGCTCGTCGACGATCCGGAACGTGATCTTCAGATGGTCGGGGACCCTCGACCAGTCGAAGTCCTCCGCCTCGAGGGGAACGCCGACCGCACGCTTCAGCTCACGGGCCATCGTCGTGGTCAGCGGCTCCTGAAGGGGCGTCGCCTTCTGCAGGAACGCCTTCGCGTGGTTCGGCGCGGGCACGTAGTGACGGCGGATCGGCTTGGGCAGGGACCGGATCAGCTCGGTGACCAGCTCCTCCCTGAGGCCCGGGATCTGCCAGTCGAAGCCCTCGTCGGTGACCTGGTTGAGCACCTGGAGCGGGATGTGCACGGTCACACCGTCCGCGTCCGCGCCCGGCTCGAACTGGTACGTCACCCGGAACTTCAGCTCACCCTGCCGCCAGGAGTCCGGATAGTCGGCCTTGGTGACCGCCTCCGCCGACTCCCGGATGAGCATCTCCCGCTCGAAGTCCAGGAACTCCGGCTGCTCCTGCCGCTTGCGCTTCCACCAGGAGTCGAAGTGCGCGCCGGAGACGACATGTTCGGGCACCCGCTGCTCGTAGAAGTCGAACAGCGTCTCGTCGTCCACGACGATGTCGCGGCGGCGGGCCCGGTGCTCCAGCTCCTCGACCTCGCTGAGGAGCCTGCGGTTGTCGGAGAAGAACTTGTGGTGGGTGCGCCAGTCGCCCTCCACCAGCGCGTTGCGGATGAACAGCTCGCGGCTGACCTCCGGGTCGATCCGGCCGTAGTTCACCTTGCGCTGGGCGACGATCGGCACGCCGTACAGCGTGACCTTCTCGTACGCCATCACGGCGGCCTGGTCCTTCTCCCAGTGCGGTTCGCTGTACGTCCGCTTGATCAGGTGGCCGGCGAGCGGCTCCACCCACTCCGGTTCGATCTTCGCGTTGACCCGGGCCCACAGCCGGGACGTCTCGACCAGCTCCGCGGACATCAGGAAGCGCGGCTGCTTCTTGAACAGCGCCGACCCCGGGAAGATCGCGAACTTGGCGCTCCGGGCGCCCAGGTACTCGTTCTTGTTGCCGTCCTTGACGTCCTTCATCCCGATGTGGGACAGCAGGCCGGCGAGGAGGGAGACATGGACGCGGTCGGCGGGCGCGTCGTCCTCGTTGACGTGGATGCCCATCTGCTTGGCGACCGTGCGCAGCTGGGTGTAGATGTCCTGCCATTCGCGGATGCGCAGGAAGTTCAGGTACTCCTGCTTGCACATACGGCGGAAGGAGCTGGAGCCGCGTTCCTTCTGCTGCTCGCGGATGTACCGCCACAGGTTCAGGTAGGCGAGGAAGTCGCTGGTCTCGTCCTTGAAGCGGGCGTGCTGCTGGTCGGCCTGGGCCTGTTTGTCGGCGGGGCGCTCACGGGGGTCCTGGATGGACAGCGCCGCCGCTATGACCATGACCTCGCGGACGCAGCCGTTCTTGTCGGCCTCCAGCACCATCCGGGCCAGGCGCGGGTCGACGGGCAGCTGGGCGAGCTTGCGCCCGGTGTCGGTCAGGCGCTTGCGCGGGTCCTTCTGGTCCGGGTCCAGGGCGTGCAGTTCCTGGAGGAGCTGGACACCGTCGCGGATGTTGCGGTGGTCCGGCGGATCGATGAAGGGGAACTTCTCGATGTCGCCGAGGCCGGCGGCGGTCATCTGCAGGATGACGGAGGCCAGGTTGGTGCGCAGGATCTCCGCGTCGGTGAACTCCGGGCGGGCCTCGAAGTCCTCCTCGCTGTACAGGCGGATGCAGATACCGTCCGAGGTACGGCCGCACCGGCCCTTGCGCTGGTTGGCGCTGGCCTGCGAGACCGGCTCGATCGGCAGCCGCTGGACCTTGGTGCGGTGGCTGTAGCGGCTGATCCGGGCGAAGCCGGGGTCGATGACGTACTTGATGCCGGGGACGGTCAGGGACGTCTCGGCCACGTTGGTCGCCAGAACGATCCTGCGCCCGGTGTGCGGCTGGAAGACCCGGTGCTGCTCGGCGTGCGAGAGCCGGGCGTACAGCGGCAGGATCTCCGTGAACCGGTACTGCTTCTTCGTGAGCGCGTCCGCGGTGTCCCGGATCTCCCGCTCACCGGAGAGGAAGACGAGGATGTCGCCCTTGCCCTCCGCCATCAGCTCCTCGACGGCGTCGGTGATCGCGGTGATCTGGTCGCGGTCGGAGTCGTCGCCGTCCTCCTCGAGCAGCGGGCGGTAACGCACCTCCACCGGATACGTCCGGCCGCTGACCTCGATGATCGGGGCGTCGCCGAAGTGCCGGGAGAACCGCTCGGGGTCGATGGTGGCCGAGGTGATGACGACCTTGAGGTCGGGGCGCTTCGGCAGCAGCTGGGCGAGGTAGCCGAGCAGGAAGTCGATGTTCAGGGACCGCTCGTGGGCCTCGTCGATGATGATCGTGTCGTACGCGCGCAGCTCGCGGTCGGTCTGGATCTCGGCGAGCAGGATGCCGTCCGTCATCAGCTTGATGAAGGTGGCGTCCGGGTTCACCTGGTCGGTGAAGCGGACCTTCCAGCCGACGGCCTCACCGAGGGGGGTCTTCAGCTCGTCCGCGACCCGCTCGGCGACGGTGCGGGCGGCGATCCGCCGAGGCTGGGTGTGCCCGATCATGCCGCGCACGCCCCGGCCCAGCTCCAGACAGATCTTCGGGATCTGCGTGGTCTTACCGGAACCCGTCTCACCGGCGACGATGACGACCTGGTGGTCGCGGATGGCGGCCGCGATGTCGTCCTTCTTCTGGCTGACGGGCAGCTGCTCGGGGTAGGTGATCGCGGGCACGCGTGCGCGGCGGGCGCTCATCCGCTCCTCGGCCTTGCCGACCTCGGCCTCGATCTCGGCGAGGACGGCGGCGCGGGCCTCCGGCTTGCGGATCTTGCGCGCGCCTTCGAGCCGGCGGCCGAGCCGGTGCGCGTCGCGCAGGGACAGCTCGGTCAGACGGGGCGCGAGGGCGCCGAGGGCGGGGGCAGGGTGCGTAGACATACGCGATCCAGGATCTCACCTCGCCCAAAAGACTGGCGAACGATTTGCTCCGGGCGCCGGGCGGGCGACGCCGGCGGGTGTGGACAGGGTCACGTGGCCAGAAGTTGATCAACCAGTGACCGGACCTTTATGTTGATCGCGACCGCTCCACGGGGGACGCGGGGATCCGTCATCGGCGCAGGCCACAGGCCGCGCGTGGCTCCCTGGGCACTCTCGACCCCCGATGGGGCACCACCCACCCACCAGGGACCGCTCTCGCCTGCCCGCACCCCTGGGCAGGTCTGCTGAGCGGCCGAAATCGGGGAGTACTCATGACCACGTTCACCCAGTGGAAGCGCGCTGCCGCCCTCGCCGTGCTGCCGGCCGTCGGCGCGCTCGCGTTCACGGGCCTCGGCGCCGGCCAGGCCCAGGCCGCCACCGCCCACTTCTACAAGTGCGACAAGACGGCGACGTCCATCCCGCGCAAGAAGGTGACGTCGCACTGCTACGTCATCACCAGCGTCGGCACGAAGAAGGCCAGCGAGCACCGCGCCAAGGCGGTCTGCGACCAGGACCGCGGCACCGGTCCCTTCATCCACGACGTGCTGGTCACCGTGCACGGCCCGTGGGTCGCCCTCGGCAAGACGTCGTCGGTCACCTGCCCGCTGCGCTCCACGCTGGTCGCGGGCTACACCGAGACCCGCTGATCCCAACGAGAACACCCCCTCCGGAATCCCGGAGGGGGTGTTAGGCCCTGAAAGGGCGGTTGTGGCTGGGGCCGGGGTCGAACCGGCGACCTATCGCTTTTCAGGCGATCGCTCGTACCAACTGAGCTACCCAGCCACGAGGTTTCACGTGAAACCTCAGCGGTCCTGACGGGATTTGAACCCGCGGCCTCCACCTTGACAGGGTGGCGAGCACTCCAAACTGCTCCACAGGACCAAGTGGTGTCTGCGCTTGTCCTCGGCTGACGCCTAAGACAGTGTCGCACACGATACTGCGTGCCCCCAACGGGATTCGAACCCGTGCTACCGCCTTGAAAGGGCGGCGTCCTAGGCCGCTAGACGATGAGGGCTATCGGCCCGCCTGGGCGCTTCTCAGCGCGTCGGGGACGTGAGAAGCATATGGGATGGCGGGGGGTATCGCCAAAACGGTTTCAGCGGCGGGTGGGCGACGGCGACGACGGGGCGGGGGACGCCGGGGAGGACGGGGCGGAGGGTGACGGGGAGGACGGGGAGGGTGAGCCGCCCGGCTGGTTCTCCTTCGGCAGGTGACGGCTGACCTCGGCCGTCGTCAGTCCGAGCCCGCCCAGTTCGATCTCGTCCCAGGCCTGCAGGCGGTGGGTGTCACGGTCCAGGTAGAGGATCGACGCCTCGATCGGGTCCGGATGCTTTCCCTCCACCGCGCGCAGACCGCTGCCGCCCGTGGAGCCCTCGACGCGCAGCCGCGTGCCGTAGGGAAGCAGCTCGGTCGCCTCGTGGTGGATGTGACCGGCCAGGACCAGCGGCACCTCCCCGTCCGTCTGGCGGGCCGCGACCGGTTCATGGGCGATCGCGATGTCCACCGGCGTCCCCTTGGCCTTCTGGTCGCGCAGCGCGGAGGCCAGGCGCGCGCCCGCCAGTTCCTCCGCCGCGTCGCCGCCGGGCTCGACCGATCGGTCGGGGGTGTACTGCGGATCGCCGGTTCCGGCGAAGCGCAGGCCCGCGACGGACACGGCCCGGCCGTCGTCCAGGACGTGGACGTTCCTCATGCGTTCCAGGTAGCGCTGTGTCGTCGTCGAGTCGTGGTTGCCCCGGACCCACACGTAGGGCGCGCCGAGGTCCTGGACCGGGTCCAGGAAGCCGTTCTCCGCCGCCGTGCCGTGGTCCATGGTGTCGCCGGAGTCGACGATCACGTCGACCCGGTACTGCTGGACCAGTGAGCCGATGATCTTCCAGCTCGCCGGGTTGAGATGGATGTCGGAGACGTGCAGGACGCGGATGGTCGTCGGGTCGGGCTGGTAGGCGGGGAGCGTGGAGGTGACGTCGTACAGCTTGGTCACGTTGGTGACCAGGCGGGCCAATTCCTTCTGGTAGACGTCGAATTCCGTCACGATGTTGCGCGCGTTGCCCACCAGCGAGGGCGCGGAGGAGAGCAGGCCCGAGAACTTCGGCTCCAGGACGGACTTGGGGTTCCAGGTCGCGTACGCCGTCACTCCGCACGCGGTCAGGAGGGCGAGCGCGAGGCCGCCGGCGGTCAGGGCGCGCCGCGGGCGGCGGTAGACCGCGAGTCCGAGGGCCGTCGCGCCGATGACGACGGCCACGCAGGAGCGCAGCGCCAGGTCGAGCGTGCCGTGCTCGACGTCCCGGGCGACCTCGTCCTGGAGCCCGGAGATGCGCTCGGGATGATCGACCAGGGCCTGGGCGCGGTCCGGGTCGAGCTGGTCGACGTTCACGTCCAGACGGACCGGGGCGATGTGACTGTCCAGGTGCAGCGCGCCCAGCGGCGAGACGTTGATCTTCGTGCCGCCGCTCAGGGAAGGGCGCAGCGTCATGGTCGTGTCCATCGGGCCGACGGGCGCCCGGACGTCGCCGACGACCAGCAGGCCCAGCCAGGCGCCGAGCAGGACGACCGCGGTCATGCCGCAGGCGCGCAGCCAGGGGGAGGGCCGGTCATCCAGGGTGAGCGGGGCCGGGCGGGGTCGTTCCGAGCGGTGTCGGGCTGCGGCGAGGACGCGGACCATTGGTGCCGTATGCCCAGGCGCGCGTACGGATATGCGGCGCCGTACGGCGGTCGCGGGAGGGCGTCGTACCGGACAATGGCGGAGTGCTGGAGATGACGCGCGAGGAGTTCGAGGAACTGGTCGCCGAGGCGCTCGACCGGATCCCGCCGGAGCTGACGCGGCTGATGGACAACGTGGCGGTGTTCGTCGAGGACGAACCGCCGGCGGACGATCCCGAGCTGCTCGGGCTGTACGAGGGCACCCCGCTGACCGACCGCGGGGAGTGGTACGCCGGAGTGCTGCCGGACCGGATCACCGTCTACCGGGGTCCGACGCTGCGGTTCTGCGAGAACCGGGCGGAGGTCGTGAAGGAGGTCGAGATCACCGTCGTGCACGAGATCGCCCACCACTTCGGCATCGACGACGCGCGGCTGCACAGCCTGGGGTACGGGTAGGTCCCGCGCCGGCTCGCTGCCGGGTGCCCCGCGCGCGGGCAGCCCGTCGGCAGGCCCCGCGGCGACTCGTTCACGGGTTCCCCCCCCGGCACCCGCGCGCCCCGGACGGCAGGGGCGCGGGCGTGTCCTCTTGCGGGCGGCGGGAGTTGGGCACGTCGACTCTCCCTCATCCCGGAGGTGGCTGCCCGTGCGCCCCTTGTACGTACCCGTCCGCCTGGCCGCCACGCTCATCGCCGTGGCCGCGGCCGCCGGCTGCATGAGCGTGGGGGACGAGGACGGAAGCCAGGCCAGGCCGTCGCACTCGGCGGGGGCGCGGGGCGGTGAGGGGCCCGACGGGGGCGCCGCGGTGTCCGGGGGCGGCGCGGGCGGCGCCGGGGCCGGCCGGGACGCCCACGGGCACGGGCACGGTGACGCCAAGGACGGCCACGGGGCGGCCGACGCCGGCGCCTCCGCGTCGGCCGCGCCCACGGGCACTTCGGCGCCGGCGGTGAGCGGCCGGCCCTCGGCCGCGCCCCGGCCGCAGCGCCCGCCCGAGTCGTCGCCCACCCAGGCGCAGCCGACCGCCACGCACACCGTGCCCGACCCGGAGCCCACCCAGGAGCCGTCCCAGCCGCCCGCCACCTCCGAGGCGCCGTCCCCGCAGCCCTCCTCGTCCGCGCACGAGGAGACCGGGCCGCAGCTGATGCAGCGCGAGCCGGCGCCGCAGGCCGGGGCGCCGGTGTGAGCCGCGGTCACCGGTGCGGGCCGGCCTGCCGGCGACCCGGTGCGGGCCGGGCTACCGGTCGCCGGTGCGAGCCGGGCTCCGGTCGCCGGCGCGGGCCCGGTTTCCGGGTCCCCGGTGTGACCAGCGGCTCATCCGCGCGGTTTGCCTTGGGGGGCTCGAGGTGCGTATGGTGGTAGATCGTTTGATCCCATTTGCCCGGCGCCAACGCAGAAGCGCGCCGTGTGGCGCGTACTCTCCCTTGCCGTGGCGGACCGCATCGAGGCGGTCGTGTGCGATTCACGGAGTTGACGGGCGCGTGCCGACGAGACTCCGGAAGGTTTCGCATTCGCATGTCCATCGCCAGTACTGATCACGCCGTCGTGTCCGAGGACAACGTCTCCCAGGACACCCCTCAGGACACCACCCCCGAGATCACCTTCGCCGACCTCGGTCTGCCCGAGGGCGTCGTGCGCAAGCTCGCGCAGAACGGCGTGACCACCCCCTTCCCGATCCAGGCCGCGACCATCCCGGACGCCCTGGAGGGCAAGGACATCCTCGGCCGGGGCCGCACCGGCTCCGGCAAGACCCTCTCCTTCGGTCTGCCGACCCTGGCCCGCCTCGCCGGCGGCCGCACCGAGAAGCACAAGCCGCGCGCCGTCATCCTCACCCCGACCCGTGAGCTCGCGATGCAGGTCGCGGACGCCCTCCAGCCGTACGGTGACGTCCTCGGCCTCAAGATGAAGGTCGTCTGCGGCGGTACGTCGATGGGCAACCAGATCTACGCCCTGGAGCGCGGCGTCGACGTCCTCGTCGCCACCCCGGGCCGCCTGCGCGACATCATCAACCGCGGCGCCTGCTCCCTGGAGAACGTCGAGGTCGCCGTCCTCGACGAGGCCGACCAGATGTCCGACCTGGGCTTCCTGCCCGAGGTCACCGAGCTGCTCGACCAGATCCCGGCCGGCGGCCAGCGGATGCTGTTCTCGGCCACGATGGAGAACGAGATCTCCACGCTGGTCAAGCGCTACCTGAGCGACCCGGTCACGCACGAGGTCGACAGCGCCCAGGGCAACGTCACGACCATGTCGCACCACATCCTGATCGTGAAGCCCAAGGACAAGGCGCCGGTCACCGCCGCGATCGCCTCCCGCAAGGGCCGCACCATCATCTTCGTGCGCACCCAGCTCGGCGCCGACCGCATCGCCGAGCAGCTGCGGGACGCCGGCGTGAAGGCCGACGCGCTGCACGGCGGCATGACCCAGGGCGCCCGCACCCGGACCCTGGCCGACTTCAAGGACGGCTACGTCAACTGCCTGGTCGCCACCGACGTCGCCGCCCGCGGCATCCACGTCGACGGCATCGACCTGGTGCTGAACGTCGACCCGGCCGGCGACCACAAGGACTACCTGCACCGTGCGGGCCGTACCGCGCGTGCGGGCCGCACCGGCACGGTCGTCTCGCTGTCCCTGCCGCACCAGCGCCGCCAGATCTTCCGCCTGATGGAGGACGCCGGCGTGGACGCCGCGCGCCACATCATCCAGAGCGCCGGCACCTTCGAGCCGGAGGTCGCCGAGATCACCGGCGCCCGTTCCATGACCGAGGTCCAGGCCGAGTCCGCGGGCAACGCCGCGACCCAGGCCGAGCGTGAGGTCGCCCAGCTCACCAAGGAGCTCGAGCGCGCCCAGCGGCGTGCGACCGAGCTGCGCGAGGAGGCCGACCGCCTGGTCGCCCGGGTGGCGCGCGAGCGGGGCGAGGACCCGGCCGCCGCCGTCGAGGCCGCCGCGGCGCAGGTCGTGGCCGAGGTGTCGGTGCCGGAGCAGCCGGCTGCCGAGGACGTGGACCGTGCCGAGCGCGCCGAGCGTCCGGCGGCCGCGCCGTACGAGCGCCGCGAGCGCCGGGACGGCGACCGTGGTGACCGCGGTGGCTTCCGCCGGGACGACCGCCGTCCGCAGGACCGCGATGACCGCCGTTCCTTCGACCGCCGGGACCGCGAGCGCGGTTTCGACCGCCGGGACGGCGAGCGCGGTGACCGTGGCGGCTTCCGCCGTGACGACGAGCGTGGCGGGTTCCGCCGTGACGAGCGTCGTCCGTTCGACCGCGACCGCGGTGGCCGTACCTTCGAGCGCCGTGACGGCGAGCGGAGCGAGCGCGGTGACCGTGGTGACCGTGGCGGCTTCCGCCGTGACGACGACCGCGGTGGCTTCCGTCGCGACGACGAGCGTGGCGGGTTCCGCCGTGACGAGCGTCGTCCGTTCGACCGCGACCGTGGCGGCCGTACCTTCGAGCGCCGTGACGACCGTGGCGGCTTCCGCCGCGACGAGCGTGGCGGCCACCGTGGCAACGACCGCCCGTTCAACCGCGACCGCCGCGACGACCGCCCGGGCTTCCGCACCGGCGGCCACGAGCGCCCGAACGGCCGTCGTGACGACCACCGTGGCGGCTCCTCCAGCTTCGGCCGCCGCGACGACAAGCCGCGCTGGAAGCGCAACGGCTGACGGTGCCGCAGCACCGCTGACGCCGTCGCAGCCCTGAGGTGAAGGCCCGTACGACTTCGGTCGTGCGGGCCTTTCCGCACCCCGCCGACCGTCGCGAACCGGTCCACAGCCGACACTTCCGGCCCCGGCCGGCCGTCCGACGCGGCCGCGTCGGCGATACCCGATCGGCGACGCGGGCTCGTCCCGCTATGCTCGGGGAGGCAACATCGCCAGGGCCCTTAGCTCAATTGGCAGAGCAGTGGACTTTTAATCCATTGGTTGTGGGTTCGAGTCCCACAGGGCCTACGCACGCGGCGGAGGGTTTCCCCCTCCACCCGCCCCTCAGCGCCCGGACCGGTTCCCGCCGGTCCGGGCGCTGTCGTGTCCGGGCGTTGTCGGGTCAGGGCAGCAGATGACGGTTCGGTTCCCGGGCCGCGGATTCGAACTCCGGGAGCAGCACCACGTCCACGCCCGCCGCCGTCAGCGTGCCGGTGCCGTCGGCGGACGGGACGAAGGTGTCCGGCTCGCGCCAGGCCGTCACCACGCGGCGTACGCCCGCGCCGAGGATCAGCTGGGCGCAGGGACGGGGGCGGGAGGCGCGCCGGGTGCAGGGCTCCAGGCTGGAGTACACCGTGGCGGTGGGCAGGCGGGCATCGTCCGACGGGATCTTCGCGAGGGCCGCTTCCTCGGCGTGCACCGTGGGGTCACCGGCCTCGCGGGAGTGGCCGCGGGCCAGTTCGGTGCCGTCGGCCGCGACGACCACCGCGCCGACGCTGAACGCCGTGGCGGACGGCGGGCAGCGCTCCGCCAGCTCGCACGCCAGGCGCAGCCAGTGGCGGTCGGCGGGGGCGGCGCCGGTACCCGTGCCGGGGGCGGTGGGCGCGTAGCGCATGAGGACGACGTCCTCGATCTGCCGCGTCTGCAGCAGGCGCAGACGGCCCTTCTGGTAGGCGCCCGGCCCGAAGAGGCGGGGGGCGCCGGGGTCGCCGACGAGGAGCGGGGACAGGACCAGCTGGAGTTCGTCCGCCAGCTGCTGCTGGAGCAGCTGGGTGTGGATCGTGCCGCCGCCCTCGACCATCAGGCGCCGCACGCCCCGGGCGTCGTGCAGATGGCCGAGGAGGGAGGGCCAGTCCAGGTCGTCGCCGAGGGCGACGATGTCCGCGCGGATGCCGGCCCGGCTCGCCCGTTCGGCGCCTGCCCGCGTCGTGTAGAGGATCTTCTCGCCGCCGGTGTGCCAGAAGTGGGCCGCCGGGTCCAGGTCGCCGGAGGCGGAGACGGTGACCTTCAGGGGGTACTCCGCGAGGCCGGCCGCCACGCGGGCCGCCCGCCGCTCGGGCGAGTTGACCAGCAGCCGCGGGTTGTCGGCGCGCAGGGTGCCGGCGCCGATGAGGATCGCGTCGACGGACGCGCGGACCTCGTCGACGCGGTCGAAGTCGGCCGGACCGGACAGCAGCAGCCGGTCGGGGCCGGTGTCGTCCAGGAAGCCGTCGAGGGAGACGGCCGCGGACAGCAGGACGTACGGGTGGGGCATCGCGCTCCCCGGCGGGTGAGGTGGCGGACACGGCTTGGTTCAACTTTTAAACAAACCTACACTGGCGGCATGACGACCCGCTGGCTCTCCCCCGACGAGCAGCGCGCCTGGCGCGCCTGGCTCGCGGCCACGCACCTCCTGGAGGACGCGCTGGACCGGCAGCTCCAGCAGGACGCGGGCATGCCGCATCTGTACTACTCCATCCTGGCCACTCTGTCCGAGGCGCCCGGGCGGCGGCTGCGGATGACCGATCTCGCGGAGGCGCTGAAGATCACCCGCAGCCGGCTGACGTACGCGGTGACGCGGCTGGAGAAGGACGGGCTGGTGGCGCGCGAGAGCTGCCCGTCGGACAAGCGGGGGAGCATCGCCGTCCTGACCGGTGAGGGGCTGGCCCATGTCGAGCGCGCGGCCCCCGGCCATGTGGAGACGGTCCGGACCGCGCTGTTCGACCACCTCGGCGCGGAGCAGGTCGGACAGCTGGAGGAGATCTGCGCGGGGATCGCGCGGGCGCTCGAGGGGGCGGAGGCGGAGGACGTGCCCTGGCGCCGGCGGTCCGGGCCGTCGTGCGGGTGAGTCACGGCATACCCGGCGGGTCCCCGAGACGGCGTATTGCTTCAAGTTTCAAGCAGGAGTAGGGTCCGGTCTGAGCTTCTGCTTCAAATCTGAAGCAGACGGACGGAACCCGGAGCATCCGCATGGCCGACATCCCCGTTGTCCCCGCCGCCACCCCGCGCGCCCGCGTCCGGGTCCCGCTGCACTTCGCCGACGGCTACCGCGCCGACGCCGAACTGGTCACCTTCCACGGCCTGACCGACGGCCAGGAGCACGTGGCCGTCGTCCTCGGCGAGCCGGGCCCGGTCCCGCTCGTCCGGCTGCACTCCGAGTGCCTGACCGGTGACGTCTTCGGCTCCGCCCGCTGCGACTGCGGCCCCCAGTTGCGGGAGGCCGTCGAACGCATCGCCGACCGCGGCGGCGTCCTGCTCTACCTGCGTCAGGAAGGGCGCGGCATCGGCCTCTACAACAAGCTCGACGCCTACGCCCTCCAGGACCAGGGCCTGGACACCTACGCCGCCAACGCCGCCCTCGGGCTGCCCGAGGACGCCCGCGACTACACCGCCGCCGCGCAGATGCTCACCGCCCTCGGGATCGGGTCGCTGGATCTGCTGTCCAACAACCCGGACAAGGCCGGCCAGCTGCGCACCCTGGGGCTCGACGTCCGCGACCGGGTGCCGACCGGCGTCTTCTCCACCCCGCACAACGTGCGCTACCTGCGCGCCAAGGCCCTGCAGACCCAGCACACGCTGCCGCTGGCCGAGCTGGCGGAACGGAGCGCGGGCTGACCTCGGCGGGGGGCCGGGGGGGCTTCTGCGGTGGCACGGGGGGTGGCCTCTGCGGGGGCACGGGAGGTGGCCTCGGCGGCGGCACGGGGGGTGGCGAAGGAACGTGGTCGTCGGGGGCCCCGCGGATGACGTACACTGGAGACACAACGACGCGGGGTGGAGCAGCTCGGTAGCTCGCTGGGCTCATAACCCAGAGGTCGCAGGTTCAAATCCTGTCCCCGCTACTGAAGGCCGAGGGCCGGAAGCCGAAAGGTTTCCGGCCCTCGGTTTTTTACGTCACGACCGGCGCGTGGGCCTCGTTTCTGCCACTCGGCCCGCTCTCCACTCGGCCCGCTCTGCCACTCGGCCCGCTCTGCCGCTGGGCCCGGCGCCGCCCGGCCCTCGGCAGTCGGACACCGGGCCGCCCCGGCTGTCCGTCGCTGGGGCCGCAGCCCTCCGGCATTCCACTGCTGGGCTCGCCGCCCGCCCCGGCTGTCCGTCGCTGGGGCTCGCCGTCTTCCGGCTGCACGCCGCCGGCCCGTCCGCCCCCGGCCGGCTCGCCGCCCCCGGCTGCACGCCGCCGGGGCTCGCCGGCGCCCGGTGTCATCCGGTCGGCCCTCACCGCTCGCCGCTCGCGCCCGCACCGGCAAGCCTGGACGGGCGGGACGACGGCGGACAGGGACGGTGGGAGACGAGCGGTGCGGCCTGGAGACGTGACGGACGACGGGCCGTACCCCCGGACCGGCAGGCGCGTTCCCGAGGCCGGGGCTGGCCCACGGGCCGGCGGTCGTGTTCCGGAGGCCGGGGCGGGCTCTCTGGCCGACGGATGGGTTCCCGGTGCCGGGACGGGATCCGCCGCCCGCGGATGCGCCTCCGATCCCCCTGCCGACGGACCGGGGGCCCCGGCCCTCGACCCCGGCTCCCGGTCCGCCCTGCGGCTGCCCGATGCCTTCGTGCCCGAGCCCGGGCCGGGGCCCGTCCCCGGCGACGGTGGGGAACCGCGGCCCGGGGAGGGCCGGAGGATCTCCCTCGCGCGCACCTTCGTACGGATCCTGCCGGCGCTGCTCATCGCCGCCGGCGCGGTCTACGACTACTGCACCCCGTCCGACTTCACGGCGGTCCCCTTCTTCACCGCCGCGCCCCTGGTCGCCGCCCCGCTCTACAGCCGCCGCGGCACCGTGCTCACCGGGCTCGCCGCCGTCGTCGTCGTGCTCGGGCTGCATCTGACGATCGGCATCGTCTGGCACACCGACGCCGTCACCGAGCTGGTGACCGTCGCCACGGTCGCCGTCCTGGCCGTCCTGATCAACGCCCTCGCGCGCCGCAGCAGCGAGCAGCTCGCCTCCGCGCGCGAGGTCGCCGAGGCCGCCCAGCGCGCTGTACTGCCCGAACCCGCCGAAGAGATCGGCGGGTTCCAGATCGCCGCCTGCTACGAGGCCGCGCGCGCCGACGCCTTCATCGGCGGTGATCTGTACGCCGTCCAGGACAGCCCGTACGGCGTCCGCCTGATCGTCGGGGACGTGCGCGGCAAGGGCATGGGCGCGGTGGCGGCCGTGGCCGTGGTCATCGGGGCGTTCCGGGAGGCCGCCGAGCAGGAGGCCACCCTGGAGGCGGTCGCCCAGCGGCTGGAGCGGGCGCTGGCCCGCGAGGGCGCCCGGCGCGACGGGCTCGACGCCTTCGAGGGGTTCACCACCGCCGTTCTCGCCGAACTCCCGCACGGCGACGGTGTCGTCCGCGTCCTCAACCGCGGTCATCCGCCGCCGGTGCTGCTGCACGCCGACGGCACCCTGCGCGCGCTGCTGCCCGCCGAACACGCGCTGCCGCTCGGCATGGGCGAGCTGGGCCCGTCGCCGGACCGCGCCGAGGAGGTCGTCTTCCCCGGCGGTGCCACGCTGCTGCTGTACACCGACGGCCTCTCCGAGAGCCGCGACCGCCATGGCCGCTTCTACGACGTCGAGACGCGGCTCGCCGGACGTGTCGTCACCGCGCCCGGCGCCCTGCTCGCCGCGGTCGCGAAGGATGTGCGCCGGCACTCGGGGGGCGGCATGGCGGACGACATGGCGCTGCTGGCCGTCCGCCGGCCGTGAAGGTCACGGTGGGTGAGTGGATGACCGCCCTGTGCATAACAATTGACGCACCATCACCAAAAAGAGGTTTTGGACGTGACGCCTGAGGGGCGGTCAAGTCGCCCCTTTTGCACCGGTCGTGGCGTGAAAGTCCAGGCCGAGAATGTTAATGATCAAGACGAACGGCTTGGAATCATGCCGCCGGGTCTATTAACGTTCGATAACGCAGCGCGGTCGTCCCAGCCGTCACAAGAGACGGCTCCGTGCTCACGCGCCGAATCCCGTAGGGAACCGGGGAACCACCACCTTGGGGTGAATCTCGCGTCAGCCGCCGTCGACGACGGCCGGTATACGCGCGTAGGAGACCTTCCTGCTCCGAACCCGTCAGCTAACCCGGTAGGCGAACGGAAGGAAAGGAGTACGCCCGCGTGGCGTCCAACCGGCCTGCCCCGACAGCCCCGTTCGTGCCGAGCCAGCAGGGCCCCGAGACCCTCGTCTACGGCGGCCACCGCACCGACGAGGGCCCTTGGGAGGAGTGGAACCCCACTGAGGAGTCCGTCCGTCCCGTCCGCGGCCGGCACCGCGTCGCCAAGCAGCGCGGCGGACTCGCCCGCAGCTCCACCGTCCTCGGCGTCGGCGTCATCGCCGCCGTCGGCGCGGGCGGCATGGCCAGCGCGCAGACCGGCAAGCCGCCGGTCTCCATCTCCATGCCCGACCTGCCCTCGGTCGGCTCACTGATCTCCGACCACGAGGACGCCGCGCCCCAGGGCTCCGCCACCCCGCTGAGCGACATCGTCAGCTCCGCCGACACCGCGCAGGGCACCTCCGACGCCGGTGAGGCGCTGCGCAACCGGATCATGGCCCAGGCCGAGTCGCAGCAGGTGCAGGTCGACGTCAAGGCGCAGGCCGCCGCCCAGGCCGCCGTGGCCAAGCAGGCCGCCGAGGACGCCGCCAAGGCCGAGCAGGAGGCCGCCGCCAAGGCCGCCGCCGCGAAGGAGAAGGCGGAGGCGGAGGCGAAGAAGAAGGCCGAGGCCGAGCGCCTGGCCGAACTGGCCAAGCAGTACGCGCTGCCGACCTCCTCCTACACCCTCACCTCCCGCTTCGGGCAGGCCGGCTCGATGTGGTCCTCCGGCTACCACACCGGCCTGGACTTCGCCGCCCCCACCGGCACGCTGATCAAGGCCGTCCACACCGGCACCATCACCGAAGCGGGCTGGGCCGGCTCCTACGGCTACCGCACGATCCTCACCCTCGACGACGGCACCGAGCTGTGGTTCTGCCACCAGTCGTCGATCAGCGTCAGCGTCGGGCAGAAGGTCGCCACCGGTGACGTCATCGGCCGCGTCGGCGCCACCGGCAACGTCACCGGCCCGCACCTGCACCTGGAGGTGCACCCCGACGGGCAGGCCTCCGGCATCGACCCGATGGCGTGGCTGCAGGACAAGGGCCTCACCCCCTGACACCACGGCCCGCTCCAGAACCCCGGCGGTCCTGACGGCAAACCCCCCGACGTCAGGGCTGCCGGTTTCCGTGTGCCGCGGTGTTCGCACCTCCGGTCGATCCGCGTGCGGAACGGTCGATCAGGTCCGAGGCGCGTTGCAACAGGACATGACCGCTCTGACCGGAGCCTTCCGATGCCCCGGCGCCCGTCTCTACGAGCGGTAGGGGTTGTACGCCGGGTAGCCCGGGTACGCCGGATGGGCGCCGTACCCCGCGTGCCCGGCGTACGGCAGGTGCGGCCGCGCCGCCCCGGGGGCCTGCCACGGGTGCGCGGGCCACGGCAGCATCACCGGCACCGGGGGCGCGGCCGCCCGGGCCGCGTACTCCAGCGCCGGCCGGGCCCGCTCCCGCAGCCGCCACAGCTCGTTCAGCAGCTCCCTCTCGCGTACGACGAAGTCGGCGCCGGCGCGGCCGCGGCGGCCCCGGTGCCGCAGGAACGCCAGGGACGTCGCGTACGCCTCGTAGCGCCCGACCTCCTTCGCCCCCGGCTTGCCCAGGTGGTGCGCGGCGTACTCGCGCGCCATGCGGCGCGCCCGCATCGAGCCGAGCGCGAACGGCTCGGCGGGCGCGAGCCAGCCCGCGGCGACATAGGCGGGCAGCTCCTCGCGGATCGTGCGCAGCCCCCGCTGCCGGGTCCAGATCACCAGCCAGGTCAGCAGCCCGAACGCGGGCATCATGAAGCCGCCGTACACGGCGAAGAAGCCGAACGGACCGAAGGACGCCGAGCCGTTCCACAGAGCGTGCATGCACATGGCCAGCAGCAGCCCGCCCAGCGGGAGCAGGACCCGGCGCAGGCGCCGGCCCTCGCCGTACAGCGCGGCGATGCCGAAGCCGATACCGGTCATGGTGGTGAACAGCGGATGCGCGAACGGCGACATGATCACGCGGACGAAGAAGGTCGCCGCGGTGACGGAGGCGATGCCCCGGCCGCCGGTGAGCTGGTCGGTGCCGAAGGCGGTGCCGAGGTAGAGGATGTTCTCGGTGAACGCGAAGCCGGTGGCGGTGACACCCGCTATCACCACGCCGTCGACGAGCCCGGTGAAGTCGCGTCTGCGGAAGAGGAAGACGAGCAGGACGGCGGCGGCCTTCGCCGACTCCTCCACGATCGGCGCTATCACCGTGGCGCCGAGGGTGTCCGCGCCGGCCGGGTCCGCGGTCGCCGTCGCTATCCACTTCGTCGCGAAGCTGTTGGCGACGATCGCTATCAGCGCAGCCGCGCAGGCGCCCCAGGCGAAGGAGAACAGCAGGTTCCGCCAGGGGCCGGGCTCGACCCGGTCCAGCCAGCGGAAGGCGGCGGTCAGCAGCGGTACCGGGAAGACGGCGAGCCCCAGCCCGACCAGGAAGCCCTCGGTGCCGGTCTGCTCGCGCACCAGCGCGAGGATGACCAGACCGGACAGGGCGAGCAGCGTGATGAGCGCGCCGTACCGCACCCCTCTGCGCTGCCACCAGTGCGGGTGATGGAGCGCACCGTCGCCGGGGCCGCTGGGGTAGGTCGGATACGGGGGACTCGTGGCCACGGCATTGACCCTAACGAGGGAGGGCGCCGCCCGCGACGTTGACGGCTGCGTCAGCGCGGGTCCGAGTCGCTCCGCGGATGCGGTACGCGGCGAAAGAGCAGGTCGTTCACGACGTGGCCCTTGTCCAGGCCCTGGCCCTCGAAGCGGGTCAGCGGCCGGAACGCGGGGCGCGGGGCGAAGCCGCTGTCCGGCTGGGTGTTCTCGAAGTCGGGGTGCGCGGTGAGCACCTCGAGCATCTGCTCCGCGTAGGGCTCCCAGTCGGTGGCGCAGTGCAGGATCGCCCCGGGCCTCAGCCGGGTCGCGGCGAGGGTGAGGAACTCCGGCTGGATCAGCCGGCGCTTGTGGTGCCGCTTCTTGGGCCACGGGTCCGGGAAGAAGACGCGCAGGCCGTCCAGCGCGTCGGGGGTGAGCATCTCGCGCAGCAGGATGATCGCGTCGCCGTTGCCGACGCGGATGTTGGACAGGCCGTGGTGGTCGGCGAGGTTCAGCAGGTTGCCCTGGCCGGGGGTGTGCACGTCCACGGCGAGGATGTTGGTGCCGGGGTCGGCGGCGGCCATCTGCGCGGTGGCCTCACCCATGCCGAAGCCGATCTCCAGCACGACGGGGTGGTCGTTGCCGAACAGCTCGGTCAGATCGAGGGTGCGCTGCCCGTCGATGTCCAGCCCCCACTGGGGCCACAGCCGCTGCAGGGCGTCGGCCTGTCCGGCGGTGACCCGGCTGCGGCGCGGCTGGAAGCTGCGGATGCGCCGCTCGAAGTGCGACCCGGCGGGGTCGGCCTTCGGCCCGTCCGGGAACCGCGGCTCACCCTTGGCCCGGGTGTGCCGGACGGAGACGCCGGGGTCCGCCGCACCGGCGGGCTGGGGGGTTTCGGGAGCGTTGAGGGAGTCAGACACAGTGGGACCGATTGTACGGAGGCGCTCCGCGATGCGAGGACGCCGCTGGTGGGGGTGGGTGCGGGCCGCGGGCGTCCGAGGGTGGGTGGGGGCCGGCCGCGCGGTTCCGCGCGCCCCTGGCTCGCCTGCCTCGCCCTGCGCCGGCTCCTGTCTGCCTTCCCTTCGCGTCGGTCACGCCTCGGCGAGTGCCTTCAGCGCTCTACGGGCCACCTCTCTGCCGATCGGCAGGGATGCCGTGGCGGCCGGGGACGGGGCGTTCAGGACGTGCACGGTGCGTGCTCCCTCCCTGATCAGGAAGTCGTCCACGAGCGTGCCGTCCCGCAGGACCGCCTGGGCCCGCACGCCCGGGTCCGTGCGCACCAGGTCCTCTTCCTCCACGGCCGGCAGCAGCCGTCGTACGGCGTCGACGAACGCCGCCTTGGACACCGACCGGCGCAGCTCGCCGGCGCCGTACCGCCAGTGGCGGCGGGCTATCTGCCAGGAGCCGGGCCAGGCCAGCGTCCCCGCCAGCTCCCGCGGCCGGACGACCCCCCAGCCGTACCCCTCCCGGGCCAGGGCCGGGACCGCGTTGGGGCCGACGTGGACGCCGCCGTCGATGCCCCGGGTCAGGTGGACCCCGAGGAAGGGGAACGCCGGGTCAGGCACCGGGTAGACCAGGCCCTTCACCAGCTCCGGCCGCGCCAGCTCGTAGTACTCCCCGCGGAACGGGATGATCCGGACCTCGGGGTCGTCACCGGTCAGCCCGGCCACCTCGTCGCAGTACAGCCCGGCGCAGTTCACCAGGGCGCGGGCGCGGACGACGTCACCCGCCGCCGTGCGCACGGCGACGCCGAGCGAGGGCCGCCGGTCGACCTGGACGACCCGAGAGCCGTAGCGGATCTCCGCGCCGGAGGCCTCGGCGAGCTGCCGGGCCACGCCGACGTAGTCGCAGATCCCCGTCGTGCCGACATGGATCGCGGCGAGGCCGCGCACCTCCGGCTCGTACTCGGCGATCTGCGAGGCGCCCAGCTCCCGCACCGGAATGCCGTTCTCCCGGCCGCGCTGCACCAGCGCGTGCAGCCGGGGCAGCTCGTCCCGCTCCGTCGCGACGATCAGCTTGCCGGTGACGGCGTGCGCGATGCCGTACTCCGCGCAGAACTTGACCATCTCCGCCGCGCCGCGCACCGCGTACCGCGCCTTGAGCGAGCCCGGCTTGTAGTAGATCCCGCTGTGGATGACGCCGCTGTTGCGCCCCGTCTGGTGCCGGGCCGGGCCGGTCTCCTTCTCCAGCACCGTCACCCGCGTGCCCGGCGCGGCACGCGTGATCGCGTACGCGGTGGACAGCCCGACGATCCCACCGCCGACCACCAGCACGTCACAGTCGTACGCGACCTTCTGCCGCACCTGCACCACCTCCCGCTTCGATAGTGCACTGCGCCACTGACAACGCCTTCAAACGCGTGCGGCCCCGCCGGTCTGCGCGGCCGGTCCCGGCCGGTGTGCGGCTCGGGTCCGGTGCGGGTCCGGTGCGGGTCAGGCCGTGGTCAGCAGGGGGCGGGCCCGCTCGCGCAGCTCGACCACCCGCGGCTCGTCCCCGTACGGCTCCAGACGGTGCAGCAGATCCTTCACGTACTCCGTGGTGCGCGCCGACGAGATCCGTCCGGCCACCTCCACCGCCCGCACGCCCTGCTCGCAGGCCGCGTCGAGGTTGCCCGACTCCAGCTCGGCGACCGCGGCGACCACGAGGCGCAGCCCGTGCGAGCGGACGAACTCCTCGGTCGGCTGTGACAGCGCCTGCTCGGTGAAGCGGCGCACCTGGCGCGGCGCCTTCAGGTCGCGGTAGCACTCGGCGGCGTCGGCGGCGAACCGGTCGTAGGAGTAGAAGCCGAGCCAGGAGGGGTCGCTGTCGCCGGGCCGGGCGCGCTCGAGCCAGCTCTCGGCGGCCTTCAGCGCCGTGCCGGCCGCCTGTGCGTCACCGGCGCGGGCGTGCGCGCGTGCCTCGACGAGGCGGAAGAAGCTCATGGTGCGGGCCGTGGCCAGGCCCCGGTTGCGTTCCAGGGCGGCCTGCGCGAGGTCGACGCCCTCGTCGCCGAAGCCCCGGTACGTCGCCTGCAGCGACATCGACGCCAGGACGTACCCCCCCAGCGGCACGTCCGCCGCCGCGCGCGCCAGGCGCAGCGCCTGGATGTAGTACCGCTGCGCGGCCTCCTGCTGGCCCGTGTCGAAGGCCATCCACCCGGCGAGCCGGGTGAGTTCGGCCGTCGCGCCGAACAGAGCGCGGCCGACCTCGTCGGAGTAGGAGGCGAGCAGCAGCGGCGCCGCCTCGACCCGTAAGCACTCCGGCACCATCGACGAACGCCAGTCACCCCCGCCGTACTTGGAGTCCCACCGCCGGGCGTCCTCGGCGGCCTCCCGCAGCTTCTGCACATCGCTGTGGCCGACTTTGATCGGTGCGCCGGAGCCCTCCGCGGGGCCCGCCTCGCGCGCCACCGAACTGTCGGCCGGGGTTATCAGCCACCGCGAGGCGGGTGTCGCGTACGCGCTCACGGCGAAGGATCCGGCCAGTGACTGCCAGATGCCGCCGGAGCCGGCCCGGCGTCCGGCGAGGTCCAGCCGGTACAGCTCCGTCGCCGAGCGCACCGCCTGTCCGACGTCCCGCGGGAAGGCGAGGCCCACCTCCGGCGCGGGGTCGGCGTCGGCCAGGCCGATCTCGTGCAGCGGGACCGGGCGGCCCAGCTTCTGGCCGATGGCGGCCGCGATGAGGTGGGGTGCGGCACCCTGCGGCACCATGCCCTTCGACACCCAGCGCGCCACCGACGTCTTGTCGTAGCGAAGCGTCAACCCGCGTTGCGCACCAAGGTCGTTGACGCGTCGGGCGAGTCCCGCATTGCTGATTCCCGCGAGGGCGAGAACGGCGCCGAGCTTTTCGTTCGGCCCGCGTTGCTCCCTGGACATGGCCACCCCTCGACAAAGCCGGCTGCCGCTCTGGCATAACCACGCGGCATTCGTAAACCCAGCGTAGTTCCTTGGCTTCCAAGCGTTAAGGGGCTTTGTTCCGGTTGGCGGGATTGTGGTCCGCACGGGAGTACGGGGCCGTGCACGCTGCGTCGTGGCGCGCTCCCGACGTGTGGCCGTGCGCCCGGCCGTGCGCTCTTCTCCGGCCATCTCGGGAGCGGTTCCATGGGCGTTGCGTGGGTCGGCCCGCTGTACTGGATCCAGTGGGCTGGGGGATGCCGCCGTCTTCATCCCCGCGGACGGCGGACCGGTCCGGGAGGCGCCACAAGCCTCCCGGACCGCGCGCGTGCCGGTCGTGCGCAGAGCCTGCACGGAGCGTGCACACCAGTGATCCAACGGCCGCGCCGAGGCGCCGATTTGGCCGAAACTCGTCCCCGCCCCTGTCGTTTGATTCCCGCTCCCACCACGGCAGTTGAGGGCGCACGGGGTATTGCGGAGGAGCGCACAGGGGGCGCATTCGCGCCGTGGATGCCGTACCGTGCGCGGGAGTCGACGGTGCCGACGCCGGGATGACAGGGGCGTGAACAGGGTCGGCAGGGGCGCACTCCGGGGAGCGTGAGCGGCTCTGTCGCACCTCTGCGGCGTGTCCTTCGTGGCAGCATGGTGAACCGTTCGTACGGTGCACTGGTTGTCCACAGCCTGTGGAGGCGTCGATGCGGTGGTTGGTGGGATGGAGCAGCACCGCCGCGGGAGCCGCCGTGTCCGGCTCCGCCGGCGCCACCGGGTACGACGGCGAGACCGTGCACCCGGTGGGATCCCAGCTCCTGTGGGGCGACCCCGACCCCCTGTGGGCCGTCGGGGACTGGCGCCCCGACGAGGTGCGCGTCGTCAAGGCCGACGACCAGACCCGGATCGCGGTCCTCGGGCTGTGCGGCGCGAGTGACGAACAGCTGCGCGTCGGGCTGCTCGCCGCCCGCGGCGGCGCCCTGCGCCACCTGACCGCCTGGCCCGGCAGCTACACGGCCGTCGTCAAGGTCGGCCGCCGCGTCACCGTCTGCGGCGACCTCGCGGGCGCACGCCCGGTGTTCCACACCCCCTGGGCCGGCGGCACCGCCTACGCCACCGCCGCGCTGCCGCTCGCCGACCTCATCGAGGCCAACCTCGACTTCGGCCACCTCGCCGCCCTGCTGGCCGCCCCCGACGTCCCCGCCGCGCTGCACGACTCGACGCCGTACGCGGGCGTGCACCGCATCCCTCCCGGGCACGCGCTGATCCTGCGCGCCGGGGCCCGCGAGATCGCCGGGTACGAACCCGTCGCCTCCCTCGCGGTCGCCGCGCCCCCGGCCGACCCGGAGCGCGCGGTCGACGGTGTGCGCGACGCGCTGATCGAAGCGGTACGCGCGCGTATGGCCGCGCCGCGGCACGTGCCCGACCTCGACCCCGGACCGGTGCCCGGGATGGGGCCCGCCGAACGCCGCGCCGCCCGCGGCATGCCCGTGCCCGGCATCGGCGCCGACCTCTCCGGCGGCCCCGCCTCGAGCACCCTCGCGCTGCTCGCCGCCGGGCTGCCCGGGATGCCGGGCACGCTCCTCGGACACGGGACGGGCGCGGGGGAGCGGCTGCTGGCGGTCACCTTCAACGACCTCGCCGTCCCCGGCCGCGAGGCCGAACTGGAGCGGGCCGGCGTCCTCGCGGCCAACCCGCGGCTGCACCACGTCGTCGTCACCGGCGGGGAGGAGGTGCTGCCGTACGCCGCCCTGGACGGACCGCTGACGGACGAACCGGGGCCCGCCCTCGTGACCGCCGCCCGGCATCGCGCCCGGCTCGCCTCGGGCAGCGCGGACCACTTCATCGGCTACGGCGCGCGACAGGTGCTCGACGCCCATCCCGCGCGCCTGGCCGACCTGCTGATGGACCGCAAGCGGCGCCATCTGGTGCGGCCGGTGGCCGCGCTGGCGAAGGCGGACGGGTCGGTGCTGGTGCCCGCGCGCGTGTACGGCGCGGCGCGGCGGCTCGCCCGCACGCCCTACCGCACGGGGCTGGAGGTGCTCGCCGCGCGCCTGATGGACCGGCGGCTCGACGAGCCCCAGGGGGCCGTGGGGGCGTCCCTCGCGGCGCTCACCTGGGCCAGACCCGGGCCCGCGGCGCGCTGGCTGACCGGGGAGGCGCTGGCTGAAGTATCGGTTCGCCTGCAAGGGGCGACGCACCGGTCCGGGGTGGGGCCAGGGCAGCGACCCGGGGACTATCGCGCGCGTGCGGCGCTGGCCCGGCACGCGGCGGACCTGCGGGTGCTGGAGCAGGCGGCGGAGATCCGCAGCCAGCGGCTGCACGCGCCGTTCCTCGACAACCAGGTCGTGCGGGCGTGCCGGGCGCTGCCGGAGACGCTGCGGGTGCAGCCGGGGGCGCGGGCGGAGATTCTGCGTACGGTGCTCAAGGGGGCGGGGGTGACCGAGCTGCCGCCCGGGTGGGGGGCGCCGTCCCACGCGCCGGCCGCGGCGGCGGCGCGGGCGGGGCTGAGGGTGTCCCGTGAGCCGCTCATGGAGCTGTTCGACTCTCCGCTGCTCGCGGAGGCGGGGCTGATCGAGGCGCGCGTCGTGCGGGAGGCCCTGCGGGGGGCGGTCGCGGGTGAGCCTCTGCCCCTCGACGGGCTGGCCGACCTGGTCTCGCTGGAGGTGTGGCTGCGGCGCCTGCTGTCGCGGCGCGGCACGTGCTGGACGGGGACGCCGGCGCGGGCGCGGGCGGTGCCGGGGGGGATCGTGCAGCCTCGGGGGGCGGTGGAGCCGGTGCGGGGGCTTGGGAGCGGGCGGGGGTGACGGGCGCTGTCCGTCTGCGGGGGTGTGGGTGGTTGCTCGCGCCGATCTCCCGCGGCCCTTTTGTGCCTGCGGCGGCCCGTTGCTGTCTGGTGGCCGGTTGCTCGCGCCGTTCCCCGCGCCCCTTTTGTGCCTGCGGCGGCCCGTTGCGGTGCGTGGTGGGCTGGTGTCGCGCCAACGGTTCGTTGTGAGTCGGGGCCGGGGTGGGGGGTGTCCGTCCTCGGTCCGGCCGCCCGTCACTCGATACGGCGCCCTGTGCCGGTGCCGGCCGCTGCGGGCGGACACCCCCCACCCCGTCCCCTCCCCGCCGTCGGCGCCTGCGGCGACGCCGTGGCGCACGCC
>NZ_JBEZWX010000036.1:0-4770 GCF_040637635.1 Streptomyces sp. NPDC028635
GCCTGTGCGCCGGGTACCGCCTCGCGCTCACCTGGGGGCTGACGACCGGGTGAGCCCGGGCCGCGACGCGTCTTCTCCGCGGGGTTGACCTCAACAGCGCTTGAGGTTGGAGGGTGATCTTCGCACGCATCCGCTGCCGATCACCGGAGGCCGTCATGACCCGTCGTACCGCTGCCCACCCCGATCCGACCGACCCGCGCGTCGGCGCGCCGTTCTTCAGCACCTGGCGGGTCGGCACGCCCGAGCGCCAGCGGCTGACCGCGGAGGCGATCGCGCGTACCTGGGAGCGGCAGCCCTGGCCGACCGACGGCCTGCTGAGCTACCACGTCTACCTCGGCCGGGACGGGTCCACGGTGATGCACCACTCGCAGTGGGCGGGCGAGCAGGACTACGAGGCCTTCGTGCGCACCCGACGCCAGGAGCGGGTGGACGAGATCGACACGGCCGTGCCGGGCATCGAGCGGCTGCGGCTCGACCGCTACCGGCACCACCGCAGCCGTGCCCGCGCCGTGGGCGACACGCGGGTACCCGGTCTGATCGTGGCCGTGCGGATCGACTTCGACCCGGCCGCCGCCGACGAGCGGGCCCACTGGGCCGACCTGGTGCTCAAGGCCCTCGAGGACGACCCCGTCGGCCACCGGGGTCTGATCGGCGCCCACTTCCACCTCAGCACGGACGGCGGCCACGTCCTCAACTACGCCGAGTGGGAGAGCGAGCGCGCCTACGACGAGGTGCTGGCCGCTCCCGGCGAGGGCATCGGCGCGCCCACCGAGCAGTGGGAGCGGGTGCGGACGTACCCGGGCGTCCAGGGCTTCACCGTCACCCGCTACGAGCACGCCCTCGGTCTCCTCCCCGGCTGACCCGGGGAGGGGACCGGTACGCGGGGCTACGGGTGGAAGCGCAGCACCTGCGGGTCGTGGTCGCTGATCTGGTCGTGGAACTCCGAGTTCAGGTGCACGCTGTCGTACTCGAAGTCGCAGCCGCGCCGGATCGCCGGGCTGATCAGGATCTGGTCGAGCACCTGGGCGTTGCCCTGGTAGTCGTAGGTGTACCGCTCGCTCCTGGGCAGCGACTTGATCGCCGACCAAAGCTCGCCGTCGCCCTCGAGGATCTTCGCGGTGTCGGAGAACTCGAAGTCGTTTAGGTCGCCGAGCGCGATGACGTCCGCGTTCTTCTGCACCGCGAGCAGGCTCTTGACGAAGGTGTTGACCTCCGCCGCCTGCTGGTGGCGCTGCGTCTCGGAGCTGCGCACCGGCGGCTGGTACTGGGAGGTCAGCCCCTGGTCGCCGCCCTTGGAGTTGAAGTGGTTGGCGATCACGAAGACCGTGCGGCCGCGGAAGACGAACTCGCCGGCCAGCGGCTTGCGGCTGGACTTCCAGGCGTCGGACGTCGGGTCGATCCGGCCCGGGGAGACGGTCAGCGCCGCCTTGCCGTGCTCGCGGGTCACGCCGACGGCGGTGCTCGCGTCGCCGCCGGGGCGGTCGGTGAACGACACCCGCTCGGGGTTGAACAGGAACACCTGGCGGATGTTGCCGCCGGGCTCGCCGCCGTCGGTGTCGTTGGCCGGGTCGATGGAGCGCCAGTCGTAGCGCGGGCCGCCTGCCGCGACGATCGCGTCGATCAGCTTGTTCACCGTCACGTCCGCGGCGGTCGTGCCGTCGTCCTTGGCGCCGTTGTTGTCCTGGATCTCCTCCAGGGACACGATGTCGGGCGACTTGAGGTTGTTCACGATCGCGGACGCGTGCGCGGTGAAGGTGCCGTCGGACGGGTCGAGGTTCTCGACGTTGTAGGTGGCGACGGCCAGTTCGCCGTTGCGCTGCTTGCGCGTGGTCTCGCGCTCCAGGCCGCCGCTCTCCAGCGTGCCGAGGCTGCTCGCGACGAGGGTGTAGCCGCCGAACTGGTTGTAGTCGAGCGGGCCGGTGGTGGCGCCGGTGAGGGTGTCGCCGACGTTCGCGGCGGGGAAGTCGGCGGTGGCGCCCAGGGACTGGATCTGCAGACGGCCCGTGTTCTGGGAGTCGTAGGAGCCGTAGACGGTGCCGCCGCGGCGGGTGGCGTGCTCGTGCGGCTTCACCGTCACCCACAGCTCGGTGTACGGGTCGCTGGCGCCGACCACACGGGTGTCGTCGACCCGGACGTTCATGCCCTCGAGGGACTCGTAGTAGTCCAGGGCGTACTGCGCGGGCCGCAGCACCAGGCCGTTGATCGAGTTGCTCGCGGCGCCGTCCCCGGCGGGCGCGTACGCGTCCGGGACGGAGTCGGCGTCCACGACCACCGGGGCCGGGACCGCGTTGCCGCTGGAGACGACGGTCACCGCCGGCTTGGTGATCTCGGTGACCGACTGGTTGCCGGAGGAGGTGCCGCCGGGGACGTACTCCGAGACCGTGCCGGACACCTTCACCGCGTCGCCGACGGTCACGCCCTTGGGC
The DNA here is from genome assembly GCF_040637635.1 of Streptomyces sp. NPDC028635. NCBI lineage: Bacteria > Bacillati > Actinomycetota > Actinomycetes > Kitasatosporales > Streptomycetaceae > Streptomyces > Streptomyces sp. NPDC028635. Next base: position 2,427 of record NZ_JBEZWX010000036.1, read on the forward strand.
GTGGAGCTGGTGAAGACGAACACGCCCTCACTGGTCGCGGGGTTGTCGTCCGCGTCCGGGTCCTGGATCCAGAAGCCCTTGGACGAGCCGTAGGTGCGTATGCCCGTGATGATTCCGGCCACATCCGTGACCTTCTGGCCCGCGTAGGGGGAGGTCCGGGTCGTGCCCTGGATGTCGTGGATGCGCACCGAGTCCGCGTGCGCGGTGGAGCTGAGGACGACGGTGGACGCCGCGGAGCACACGGCGGCGACGGTGAGCGCGGCGAGACGCGCGGACGACTTGCTCGGCAAGGGATTCCCTCCGGGGACGTGACAAAGGCGCCGGGACGAGGGTGGTGCGGGCGGCGCATGACGCGCGTAGAAGACGGTGAACGGTCGTTCCCTTCTTTCTACGCGCGTCAATTTCCAGCCTGGCCGGGGCAGTTGTCAAGGTTTCGGCCATGTACGGCGGGCGGCGGGGAGATGAACCAGGCGGCATGGGTGGAAACCCGTCTAGGCTGAACAGGCAGAGTGGCACATCGCGTCCTAGGAGAACCAGCCCATGTCAGACAGCTCCCCCCTGCCCCCGGTGCGGCTGACCCCGGAAGCGGAGCTGGCGCGGGACGCCCTGTCCACGCCGCTGCTCGCCCGGGCCGCGAAACTCGCCCGCTGGGCCGGGCCCGACACCCGCGTGGACGCCGGGGGCGGCCTGGTGGAGGAGCAGCTTCCGGCCGCCGCCGAGACGCTCGGACTGACCGGGGACGACGCGGCGGCGTACGCGAGCGAGGCCTGGCGGGTCGCCGTCGACACCGGGCTCGTGGAGATCACCGACGAGGAGGCCGGCACCGTGGCGGCCGGGCCGGACCTGGCCCTGCTCACCGGCTCGCCGCAGGACGTGCTCGGTCTCTGGCTCGGCGCCCTGGAGACGGTGATCGCGGACGCGAGCGTGCCCGACCTGGACGACCTGGTCGACGCGCTCGACGAGGGCGGGGAGGTCGACTTCTCGCAGCTGGACTGGGACCCCGAGGCGGAGGCCGCGTTCCTCGACGGCGTCCTCGGCAACCTCTACCTGCTCACCGTGAACGAGGACGGGCCCGGCGAAGGGCCGGTACCGCTGCCCGCGCTCGCCGCGTCGATGATCGTGCCCGGCGACATGGGCGAGCCCACCAACGACATGCTGGAGCAGGTCTCCGACGCGATGATGCGCCTCGACGACCAGTTCCGGCTGCTGGAGCCGGTCGGGCTGGTCGAGTACCAGCCGGTGGACGAGGCGCTGATGGCGGACGCCGACGAGGAGCCCGCCGCGCCCGTCGACGACACCGACGTCGCCCGCTACGGCATGGTCCGGCTCACCCCGCTCGGCCTGTACGGGCTGCGGGCGCGGCTGCTGGAGGCCGGGTTCACGGCGCCGGCCGTCGGCGACCTCACCGACAAGGGCGCCGACGCGCTGCTGGACGGCACCGCCCACTACGGCCCGCTGGCCGCCCGCGCGGAGACCGAGCAGTGGCTGGCCCGGCGTGACCCCCTCGCTGCCGCACGGGAGTTGCTCGCCGCCGCGCGCGGCGCCGACGCCGGCGCACCGCTGCGGCGTCTGCGCTGCCAGGAGGCGCTGTCTCTCGTCGGTACGGCCGCGGAGCCGGCCCTGCGCGAGGTGCTGGACGACGCCGAACTGGGCGGACTGGCCCGGGTCTGGCTCACCGAGCACGGTGCGCAGGACGTGCCCGCGCCCTCTCCGGACCTGATCTTCTGGCTGACCATCGACACGTTGGCCGCCCAGCTCGCCGCCGAGGGCAACTCGGAGGAACTCCAGGGCCTGGTGGAGGGCCTGGCCGCCCAGCACGACGGCTTCTTCGCCGCGGCCTGGCGCGTCGACCACCCTGCCACCGCCGACGTACTGGAGGCGATGGGCCGGCTGCACCCCGACAAGAAGGTGGCCAAGGAGGCGCGGAAGGCCGCGTTCAAGGCCCGCTCGGCCCACGGCGGCTGAACGCCACCCGGCACGGCGTCGGCGCCGTCGGGCGCCGTCGGGCGCCGTCCGGCACCGCCCGGCGCCGTGCCGGGGCCGCGCCGGGGCCGCCCAGCGCCGCACCGGGCCGCCCGGCACCACACTGGCGCCGTCGGGCACCGCACCGGCACGGTCCGGCACCGCACCGGCACGGTCCGGCGCCGCGCCGGCACCGGCACAGCGCCGTCCCGCATCCCAGTACGGGGCCCCCGCCGCTTGACGCGCGGGGGCCCCGCCGTGTCTCCGGCCGCGCGCGGCGGTACAGGGCTGCGGGCCTCGCGGAGCAGGTGGGCGGCGGTGGGAAGGTGCGGGTACGCGCGCACGGGCGCGCCCGTCGGGGGTGCCGGTGGTGCGGCGGGTC
>NZ_JBEZWX010000036.1:4869-67882 GCF_040637635.1 Streptomyces sp. NPDC028635
GTGGTCGGGCGGGCCGCATATCGGAGTGCCGGGGGCTGCTCGGGTGTTGGGGCGTGCCCTGTCGGGGATGCAGGTGGGGCGGCGGGTGTGGTCGGGCGGGCCGCATATCGGAGTGCCGGGGGCTGCTCGGGTGTTGGGGCGTGCCCTGTCGGGGATGCAGGTGGGGCGGCGGGTGTGGTCGGCCCGGCCGCATCCCGGAGAGCCGGGGGCGGGCGCTTGGGCGTGCCCCATCGGGGAAGTGCAGGTCAGGCTGCAAGGGCGCTCGGGTGGGCCGCACCCCGGAGAGCCGGGTGGGGCTGCTCGGGTGTTTGGGCGTGCTCCGTCGGGGCGCCGGTCGGGCTGCGGAGACGGTCGGGCGGGCCGCTTCTCCGAGTGCCGGGCGGGGTCGTACCGGTGCTTGGGCGCGGCCCATCAGGGAGTGCGGGGCAACGCTGCAGGGGCGCTCGGGCCGGCCGCATCACGGAGTGCCCGGTGGGGCCGTCCGGGCGTCCGGGTCGGCGCCGACGGGGGGTGCGGGGAGGCCCGCCGGGTCCGTGGCGGCCTCCGCGGGAGCGCCGTGCCGCCGGGGGCCTGAGCGCCGGGAGGCGGGGCGTCGCGGTGCCGGTTCGCGGCGGGTTGCGGTGTGGTTACGGGTGGATCCATACCGACTCATGGGACGCGCCGTACGGATTCATGGAAGCCGACCCGCTCATGACGCCCCGCGTTCAACCCCCGTTCAGTCGCGGGCGCGACGGTGGCGCCGACTCAGAGGTCCGCCACCCTCCACGGCACACCCCCCGTCTCAGGAGACACGCATGTCGCTCACCCGCAGGGACTTCGGCAGGAACACCGCGGCCACCGGTGCCGGGGTCGCCCTGGCCGGCACGGTCGGCGCCCTGGCCAGCGCGCCCAACGCCCTCGCCTTCGCCGACACCGAGACCGCGGGCGAGGCGTCGGCGGATGCTCACCACGGGGCCGGCTACGGCCCGCTCCTGCCCGACCCCAAGGGCATCCTGGCCCTGCCCGCCGGGTTCTCCTACCGCGTCATCACCTACAGCGGGAAGACCACGCTGGAGTCCGGCGAGTCCACCCCGTCCAACCACGACGGCACCGCCACCTTCGACGGCCCGCGCGGCGCGACCCTGCTGGTGAACAACCACGAGCTCAAGGGCCCCCGGGCGAACTGGAAGTACCCGGTGCCGCTCACCGAGGGCCTCGTCTACGACCCCGCCGCCTCCGGTGGCTGCACGGTCGTCGAGGTGCGCCGCGACCACGTCGCCGAGTGGGTCGGCATCGCCGGCACCTCCACCAACTGCGCCGGCGGCCGCACCCCCTGGGACACCTGGCTCACCTGCGAGGAGACCGAGGACAAGGCCGGCCAGAACGGCATGACCAAGGACCACGGCTACGTCTTCGAGGTCGACCCCGAGGACCGCCGGGCCAACCGTGACCCCAAGCCCATCAAGGCGCTGGGCCGCTACGCCCACGAAGCCGTCGTCATCGACCCCAAGCGCGGCCACGCCTACCTCACCGAGGACGCCGCCGGCCCCAACGGCCTGCTCTACCGCTGGACCCCGCCGGAGGGCTTCGAGCACGGCCGCGGCAAGCTGCGCACCCTCGCCGACGACGCCGGTGTGCTCCAGGCGTTCAAGTGCTTCGACTCCGGCGGCCAGTTCGTCGACGACCTCTCCCGCGCCACGAAGACCGGCACGGTCTACGGCGTGGACTGGGTCGACGTCCCCGACCGCGACGCGAGGACCGTCGCCGTGCGCAAGCAGTTCACCGCCGGCCAGGTCACCCGCGCCCGCAAGCTGGAGGGCATGTGGTGGGGTGACGGCGGCGCCTACATCGTCTCCTCCTTCGCCCGCGCGGAGAGCCCGGTCCAGCACGACGGACAGGTCTGGTTCTACGACCCCAAGCGGCGCACCCTGACGCTGAAGGTGCTGCTCGGCGTGAACCCGGACCCGGCGAAGGACGGCGCCTTCGACGGCCCCGACAACATCACCGTCTCCCCTTACGGCGGCCTCGTGATCGCCGAGGACGGCGAGGGCGTGCAGCACCTGTTCGGCGCCACCGAGAGCGGCCGCACCTACCCCATCGCCCGCAACGAGCTCAACATCGGCACCGCACAGGAGCCGGAGTACAGCGAGTTCACCGGCGTCACCTTCTCGCCCGACGGCAAGACCCTCTTCGCCAACATCCAGGAACCGGGCATCATGCTGGCCATCACCGGTCCCTGGAAGCGCCACAAGCGGTAACCGCGCCCGCCTGGGCGGCCGTTAATTCGTTCGCACGCCCCGAGCTGCGCCTCCTACAGTGAGATCACGACGCAGCGCACCTCCCGGTGCGATGACAGCGGCTACTTCTTCTCCCGAAAGAATCCGATGCCGCAGTCGACCTGATCTCGGGAGGCGCAGCTCATGGTGGGTGCCCGGTGCGCAGGCAGCGGATACTTCGGTCAGCGGGTCACGGGTTCGAATCCCGTCGGCACCTTCGGGGTGCCGTAGCTCAGCGGATAGAGCAGCTGTTCTTCCTCCGTCGCCGACTTCGACCTCGGGCACCCTCCATCTGCCGCGCCCTCCCTCCGAAATGCCGCAGAATTCGGGGGAATTCATCATGGCGCGATTCAACACGCGCACCGCGAAAGCACAGCCCGTCTCCCGCGTCACCTCCACCGGCCGCGTGCTGCGAACGTACGAGGGCGGCCGGGGCCACGAGCGCGACGCGCGCTCCGAACTCTTCCTGCTCGCGGTGTCGAACCTCGTCTCCCAGCAGACCTTCTACGAGTCCGGCGCACAGCGCGACGACCGCTTCGCCCGGCTCGTGCGCGAGCTCGCCGTCACCGACCCCTCCTGGACGGCCGGCCTCCTCGGCTGGCTGCGCGGCGAGGGCGGCATCCGCACGGCCGCGGTCGTGGGCGCCGCCGAGTACGTGAAGGCGCGCCTGGACGCCGGCGCCACCGACGGCCCGTCGAACCGGCAGGTCGTGGACTCGGTCCTGCGGCGCCCGGACGAGCCCGGCGAACTGCTGGCCTACTGGACCGCGACGTACGGCCGGGCCGTGCCCAAGCCCGTCAAGCGCGGCATCGCCGACGCCGTACGACGGCTGTACACCGGCAAGGCGCTGCTGAAGTACGACACCGCCGCCAAGGGTTACCGCTTCGGCGACATCCTGAACCTCGTGCACGCGACGCCGGACCCGGACAAGCCCGGGCAGGGCGAGCTGTTCCGGTACGCGCTGGACCGCAGGCACCACCCCGACACGGCCGTACCGCCCGCCGCGGACCGCGTCCTGACCGCGCACCGCGCGCTGACGGCGCTGCCGGTGGCGGAGCGGCGCGCGGTCGTGACCTCGGCCGGCGGGGCCGAGCGGCTGGCGGCGGCCGGGATGACCTGGGAGGCGCTGGCGGGCTGGCTGCGGGGCCCGATGGACCGGGCGGCCTGGGAGGCCGTGATCCCGTCCATGGGCACGATGGCGCTGGTGCGCAACCTGCGCAACTTCGACGAGGCCGGCGTCTCGGACGAGGTCGCGGCACGCGTGGCGGCCCGGATCAGCGACCCGCTGGAGGTGGCGCGCTCGCGGCAGTTCCCCTTCCGCTACCTCGCCGCCCACCGGCACGCGCCGTCGCTGCGCTGGGCCTACCCGCTGGAGCAGGCGCTGCGCCACTCGCTGGCCAACGTGCCCGCGCTGCCCGGCCGGACGCTGGTGCTCGTCGACCGGTCGGGATCGATGTTCTGGTCGCGGCTGTCCGACCGCTCCGAACTCACCCGGGCCGACGCGGCGGCGGTCTTCGGCACGGCGCTCGCCCAGCGCGCGGACCACGCGGACCTGGTCGAGTTCGGGTCGACGAGCAGCCTGGTGCCGTTCCGCAAGGGCGAGTCGGTGCTGAACGTCCTGGCCCGCTTCGGCGACCTGGGCGGCACCGACACGGTCGAGGCGGTGCGCCGCCACTACCGGCGCCACGACCGGGTGCTGATCGTCACCGACGAGCAGTACGCCGCGAGCCGGCACGGCGACCCCACCGAACAGGTGCCGGCCCACGTTCCCGTCTACACCTGGAACCTGGCCGGCCACCGGGCGGGCCACGGCCCCTCCGGGCAGGGCAACCGGCACACCTTCGGCGGCCTCACGGACGCGGCGTTCCGCATGGTTCCCCTGCTGGAGGCCGGCGCCGACGCCGACTGGCCGTGGACGGACCGGCCGGCCGCTCACTGAGCGTTCCCGCGCACGGCAACCGACGGTCCTCGTCCCGTTCTCGCTAGAATCCGGAGAGGCTCTCCGCCACGTCCAAGGAGTTTCGGGATGACGCAGGTCAAGCCCATGCGCGCGGACGCTCGGCGCAATTACGAGCGGTTGCTGAAGGTGGCGGCACAGGCGTTCGCCGAGCATGGGGAGGGCGCGTCGCTCGACGACATCGCCAAGCGTGCGGGTGTCGGCTCCGGCACGCTGTACCGGCACTTCCCGACGCGGCAGGCGCTGCTGGAGGCCGCGTACATGGACCGCGTCGAGGCGATGGCGGCGCGGGCCGGTGAGATCGCGCGTGAGCTGCCGCCGGGCGAGGCGCTCGTGGAGTGGCTGTACGAGCTCTGCGTGGGTTCGATCCAGGTGCGTGGGCTGAAGGCCCTGCTGGGGTCGGCCGTCACGGACGGCAGCGCTGCCGCGCTGACGGTGTGCGGGACGTCGATGAAGGCCGCGGCGGCGCGGCTGGTGGAGGCGGCCCGGGCGGAGGGAACGCTGCGCGGGGACGTCGGGCCGGTGGACCTGCTGCGGCTGGCCCACGGCGTGGCGACGGCCTCGGAACTGGCGGACCCGGAGGGCGGGCAGATCCGGCGGTATCTGTCGGTGCTGACGGAGGGGCTGCGGCCCGGGAGGTGACCCGGGCCCGGGGCGCCCCGGTGCCGACGGGGCGCCCGTGCGGGCGCGGTGACTACAGGGCCTGGGCCGCCGGCTTGACCATGTTGCGGACCGTGCGGGCCTTCACGAAGTCGCCGATGGCCGTCATCTCCCACTCGCCCGAGAACTGGCGGATGAGCTTGGCCATCATCACGCCGGTCTGCGCCTCGGCGTGGGTGAGGTCGAAGCGGACCAGCTCCTCGCCGGTGGCCGCGTCGATCAGACGGCAGTAGGCCTTGGCGACCTCGGTGAACTTCTGGCCGGAGAAGGAGTTGACCGTGAAGACCAGGCCGGTGACGTCCTGGGGGAGGCGGCCGAGGTCGACCACGATCACCTCGTCGTCGCCCGCGCCCTCACCGGTGAGGTTGTCACCGGAGTGCTTCACCGCGCCGTTGAGGATGGACAGCTTGCCGAAGTAGCAGCTGTCGAGGTGGTTGCGCTGCGGGCCGTAGGCGATGACGGACGCGTCGAGGTCGATGTCCGCGCCGCGGAACGCGGGCTCCCAGCCGAGGCCCATCTTGACCTGCGAGAGCAGCGGGCGGCCGCCCTTGACCAGGGAGACGGTCTGGTTCTTCTGCAGGCTGACCCGGCCCTTGTCGAGGTTGATCTTCCCGGCGCCCGGGGCGGGGGCCGGCGGCGCGGCCGGGGCGGCGGGCGGCGCCGCCGGGGTCTGCACGGGCGCCGGGGGCGCCACGGGCTGCGGCGGGGCCGCCGGCTGCGGCGGGGCCGCGGCCGGGGCGGGCTCCTCCACCGTCACGCCGAAGTCCGTGGCGATGCCGGCCAGGCCATTGGCGTACCCCTGGCCGACGGCGCGGGCCTTCCACTGGCCGCCGCGCTGATAGATCTCCATGACGACCAGCGCCGTCTCGGTGCCCAGCTGCGGGGGTGTGAAGGTGGCCAGGACCGAGCCGTCGTCCGCGTCGCGCAGGGTGGCCGTCGGCTCGATGCCCTGGAAGGTCTGCCCGGCGGCGTCCGGGCTGGCGGTGACGACCACCTTCTCGATGCCCGGCGGCAGCGCGGTCGTGTCGACCGTGATCGCGTCCGGGGCCGTGCCGCCGCCCGAGCGGTACGTCACGCCCGGGCCGGCCGGCTGGTTGTAGAAGATGAAGTCGTCGTCGGAGCGCACCTTGCCGTCGGAGGTGAGCAGCAGGCCCGACACGTCGAGCCGCACCGGGGCGGCGACGTCCACCGTCACGCGCGCGGCCGGCAGAGGGATGTTCGAGCCAGGGGTCATAGCTGTCATGCCGGGTGAACGAATGACACCGCTTTACCGTTCCCTTACCCGCCGAATGGCTTACGGCACCACCACGATCTTGCGCCCCACCCCCGCGGCGAACTGCTCCAGGGCGCGCGGGTACTCCTCCAGCGGCAGCCGGTCGCTGATGAAGACCTCCGGGTCCAGGACGCCGCCCGCGAAGAGCTCCGCCGCCCGTTCGAAGCTGTGCAGCACCGCCATGGAACCCGTGATCGTGATCTCCTGGTTGTAGACGCGGTACGGGTCGATCGTCACCCGCGTCGCGTAGTCGGCCACCCCGAACTGCAGGAACGTGCCCGCCTTCGCCACCCGGCCCAGTCCGTCCTGGATGGCGGCGGCGTTGCCCGTCGCGTCCACGACCACGTCCCAGCCCTGCGGGCGGTCCAGCTCGTCGGCGCCCGCGGCCGACGCGGACACGCCCAGCCGGCGGGCCGTCTCGAGGCGGGCCGGGTTCACGTCCACCATGTCCACGCTCGCCGCGCCCGTCCGCTTGGCCAGCTCCAGCATCATCAGGCCCATCGTGCCGGAGCCGTAGATCAGGACGTGCGCGCCGAGACGGGCGCGCAGCACGTCGTAGCCGCGCACCGCGCACGACAGCGGCTCCACCAGCGCCGCGTCCTGTGTGCGCACATGCTCGGGCAGCTTCACGCAGTTGGCGACCGGGGCCACCGCGAACTGCGCCGCGCCGCCCGCCGTCGTCACGCCGATCGCCGCCCACCGTTCGCACAGGTTGTTGTGGCCGCTGCGGCAGTACCGGCACTCGTAGCAGTACAGGGAGGGGTCGACGGCGACCCGGTCGCCCTCCGCGATCTCCGTGACCTCGCGGCCGGTGGCGACGACGGTCCCCGCGAACTCGTGCCCCGGCACGATCGGCAGCTTCGGCGCGAACTCGCCCTGCAGGATGTGCAGATCCGTACCGCACAGACCGCAGGCCGCCACCTCGACGACGACCTCGCGCGGGCCCGGCGCCGGGTCCGGGACCTCGGTGACGACGGCGCGGCCCACGGACTCGATGACGGCGGCCTTCATTTCACGGCTCCCAACGACAGGCCCTGGACGAGTTTGTCCTGGGCGGCGAACCCCGCGGCGAGCACCGGCAGGGAGACGACGAGCGACGCGGCGCACACCTTCGCCAGGAACAGGCCCTGGCTGGTGATGAAACCGGTCAGGAAGACGGGCGCGGTCTCGGCGACGACACCGGTGAGCACCCGGGCGAACAGCAGCTCGTTCCAGCTGAAGATGAAGCAGATCAGGGCGGTGGCGGCGATGCCCGGCAGGGCGATGGGCGCGACCACGCGCGCGAGGATCGTCGGCAGCCTGGCCCCGTCCACCCGCGCCGCCTCGATGACCGCGACCGGGACCTCGGCGAGGAAGGACTGCATCATCCACACCGCGATCGGCAGGTTCATCGAGGTGTACAGGACGACCAGCAGCCAGATGTTGTCCAGCAGTCCCGCGTTCCTCGCGAAGAGGTAGACCGGCAGCAGGCCCGCCACGGCCGGCAGCATCTTGGTGGACAGGAAGAAGAACAGCACATCCGTCCACTTGCGCACCCGCCGGATGGACAGCGCGTACGCCGCCGGCAGCGCCAGCAGCAGGACCAGCGCCGTCGAGGCCACCGACGCCACCACCGAGTTGATCAGCGCCGGCCAGGGGCTCGCGCCGCCGCCCGCGCCGAAGAACTCGCGGTAGCCGTCCAGCGTCAGTGACGCGGCGAAGGAGGGCGGGTTGGCCGCCGCGTCCTGCTCGGAGTGCAGGGACGTCAGCGCCATCCACGCGACGGGCAGGAAGAACAGGATCCCGGCCAGCCAGGCCAGCAGACCCGGGCCGCCTCGGCGCAGTACGGCGGTCATGAGCGCGCCACCTCCTCACGGAACAGGGACGACACCACGCGCAGCGCGAGGGTCGCGATGAGAATCGAGCCGATGACGACCAGGACGCCCGCGGCGGAGGCGAGGCCGTTCTCGTGGGCCTGGTAGAAGCTCTGGTAGACGGTGTAGGGCAGGTTGGCGGTGCCGAGACCGCCGGACGTGATCGTGAAGACCGCGTCGAAGTTCTGCACGATGTAGATCGAGCCGAGCAGGGCGCCGAGTTCGAGGTAGCGGCGCAGGTGCGGCAGCGTGAGGTGGCGGAAGACCTGCCAGGTGTTCGCGCCGTCCACACGGGCGGCCTCCAGCTGCTCCGGGTCGCGGCTCTGCAGCCCGGCCAGCAGGATCAGCATCATGAACGGGGTCCACTGCCACACCAGGGACGCCTCCACCGCGAGCAGCGGGGCGTCGGAGATCCAGTCCGGCTGCGGGCCGCCGACGTAGTGCAACAGGCCGTTGAGCAGGCCGTATTCGGGGTTGTACAGCACGTGCTTCCACAGCAGGGCCGCCGCCACCGGCACGATCAGGAACGGCGCGATCAGCAGGGTGCGCACCACGCCCCGGCCGCGGAACCTGCGGTCCAGCAGCAGCGCGAGGGCGAGGCCCAGGACCAGGCTCACCAGCACCACGGCTGCCGTCAGCAGCACCGTCGTCCACACCGAGTGGCGCAGGGCCGCGTCGGTGAGGACCTGGCGGTAGTTGTCGAGGCCGGTGAAGCGGCGGGCCTTGGGGTAGAGGGCGTTCCAGTCGAAGAAGGAGATCGCCAGTGTGGCCACGAACGGCAGCTGGGTCACGGCGATCATGAAGACCAGGGCGGGCAGCAGCGGGGCGCGGGTGGCCCAGGCGCGCAGCCGGGCCGAGGGCTGCCGCGGCGCGCGGACGGGGGCTGCCCGCAAGGGCGTGGTGGTCGTGGCGGTCATCGTCCCTCGTACTCCTTGGCGACGCGCTCGGCGAGCTGCTGGGACTTCTCCAGGGCCGTCTCGACGGACTGGCGTCCGGCGATGGCCGCGCTGATCTCCTGGGAGACCTTGGTGCCGAGGTCGGTGAACTCGGGGATGCCGACGAACTGGATGCCGGGCGCGGGGCGCGGCTGGACACCGGGGTCGCGGGGGCGCGCGGACTCGATGGCCTCGCGGGTCATCTCCTGGAAGGCGGAGGCCTCCTGGACGTAGGCCGGGTTGGTGTACGTCGACGCGCGCTTGCCGGCCGGGACGTCCGACCAGCCCGACTCCTGGCCGACCAGTTGCTCGTAGCCCTTGCCCGACGCCCAGGAGACGAACGTCCACGCCTTGTCGGAGTTGCGGGAGGCCTTCTGGATGCCCCACGCCCAGGTGTAGAGCCAGCCGGCGGACCTGGTGCGCTCCACGGGAGCGGGGGCGTAGCCGACCTTGCCCTTCACGGGGGAGTTCGCGGCCTCCAGGGAACCGGCCGCCGAGGTGGCGTCGTACCACATGGCGACCTTGCCCTGGGTCATGTTGTTCAGGCACTCGGCGAAGCCGGACTGGGCGGCGCCGGACTCGCCGTGCGCACGGACGAGGTCGACATAGAACTTTGTCGCCTTCTCGAAGGCGGGGGAGTCCAGCCGTGCCGTCCAGTCCTTGTCGAACCAGGTGCCGCCGAAGGTGTTCACGACCGTCGTCAGGGGCGCGGTCAGCTCGCCCCAGCCGGGCAGTCCGCGCAGGCAGATGCCCTTCATGCCGGGCTCGGCGCCGTCCGCCTTCGCCGCGAGGGCGGCCACCTGCTGCCAGGTGGGGTGGGCGGGCATGGTCAGGCCCTTGGCCGCGAACACGTCCTTGCGGTACATCAGGAAGGACGACTCGCCGTAGAAGGGCTGTCCGTAGCGCTTGCCGTCGTCGCCGGTGAGGGACTCGGCGATGGGCCGCAGGACGTCCTTCTCGTCGTACGCCGGGTCCGCGGCGACGTAGGAGTCCATCTCGTGCAGCCAGCCGTTGCGGGCGTAGATCGGTATCTCGTAGTTGGACAGCGTGGCCACGTCGTACTGGCCGGCCTGGTTGGCGAAGTCCTGGCTGATCTTGTCGCGGACGTCGTTCTCCGGCAGGACGGTGAAGTTGACCTTGATGCCGGTCTCGCGGGTGAAGTGGTCGGCGGTCAGCTTCTGCAGTTCCACCATCTGCGGGTTGTTGACCATCAGGACGTTGAGGGAGTCGCCGCCGGAACCGGACCCGCCCGCGCCGGCCCAGCAGCCGGACAACAGCGGGGCGAGCAGCATCCCTGCGGCGGCCGTGGCGAGTGCGGCTCGCGGCCTCCGTCGGCTCGGGGTGCGCATGGATCGCTCCTGGAGGTATGGGGACATAAGGGGCGCCGCGGGCAGGGCGGCGTCCCGAGGGGACCTGTCGTGGATCAGACCCGGATGACCTGCGGGCCCAGCAGGGAGTAGCGGTGGGCCTCGGCCGCCGGGAGCTGGGTGCTCGTCACGATCGCCTCCAGCGCGCCGGCCTCGGCGAACCGGCAGAAGCTGACGGCTCCGAACTTGGTGTGCACGCCCGCGAAGACGCAGCGCCGCGCGGCGCGCATCGCCTGCGCCTTGACCTCGCCGACCGCCGGGTCGGGCGTGGTCAGGCCGTACTCGCGGGAGATGCCGTTGGCGCCGATGTAGGCGAGGTCGAGCACGAACCCGGCGAGCATCTTCGTCGTCCAGTGGTCGACGGTGGCGAGGGTGCCGGAGCGGACCCGCCCGCCGAGCAGCAGCACCGACGTGTCCGGGGCCCCGGCGAGTGCGCCCGCGACCGGCAGGGACGCGGTGACGACGGTCAGCGGCCGGTCCCGGGGGAGGGCCTCGGCGATGAGCTGCGGGGTGAAGCCCTCGTCGACGAAGACCGTCTCGGCGTCCCCGAGGAGCTCGGCCGCGGCGGCCGCGATCCGGCGCTTCTCGGGCACGTGGCTGGTGGCGCGGAAGGCGAGCGTCGTCTCGAAGCCGGCGCTCTCCACCGGGTAGGCCCCGCCGTGGGTGCGGCGGACGAGCCCGTGGTCCTCCAGGGCCCGCAGATCCCGTCGTACGGTCTCCTTGGCCACGCCCAGTGCGGCGGCGAGCGCGGTGACGTCCACCGACCCGGTGGCGCGGGCGGCCCGCACGATCTCCCGTTGGCGTTCTTCCGCACTTCTCGTGGTCATGACCGGCCCACCTCCCTCGCCGTGGTGCCCGTTCGGGCCCATGGGGGAAGTTCTACAGCGGGTGCCGGGCGCTGACCAGGTCTGTTGCGCGCCCGATGCTGCCCGGACGTGCCCGAGTGTGCCGCGCGGTGCCCGCCGCGGACCTGCGCAAGAGCGGTGGGCGGGCGTGGGATCGGGCACGGCGGGTGCCCGAACACGGGGGCGGGCGGGCCCGTTCGGTGCCCGCCCGCCCCCGCAAGCGACGACTTCGCGCCGGATCAGTACGGCCAGATCGGCGGGTCGGTGACGAAGTGGCCGCCCAGGTGGGCGTGCGCCTCGTTGGCCGGATCCAGCTCGCCCTGCTCGGCGAGCAGCTTCGCGGCGTAGGGCTCGGAGTCGTCCTGCGGTGCGTAGCCGAGCGCCCGCGCGGAGGTCAGGTCCCACCACAGGCGCGTGTTGGCGGAGGAGCCGTACACCACGGTGTGGCCGACGTGCTCGGCGGTCAGGGCGGCGTGGAAGAGGCGGGCGCCGTCGGCCGGGCTCATCCACACCGACAGCATGCGCACGCTGGTCGGCTCCGGGAAGCAGGAGCCGATGCGCACCGAGACGGTCTCCAGGCCGTGCTTGTCCCAGTACAGCTGGGCGAGGTCCTCGCCGAAGCACTTGGACAGTCCGTAGAAGGTGTCGGGGCGGTGCGGGGTGTCCACGGGGATCAGCGGATCGTCGCCCTGCGGCCGGGGGGTGTAGCCGACGGCGTGGTTGGAGGACGCGAAGACGATGCGCCGCACGCCTTCCCGGCGGGCGGCCTCGTACAGGTTGTAGGTGCCCTCGATGTTCGCCGCGAGGATCTTGCCGAAGGAGGCTTCCAGGGAGATGCCCGCGAGGTGGATGATCGCGTCGACACCCCGGACGGCCTCTCGCAGGGTGTCCGCGTCGGCGAGGTCGGCGGTGATCGCCTCCGGCGCGTCCTCGATCGGGCGGACGTCGAGCAGGCGCAGGGCGTAGCCGTGTTGGGGGAGCAGGCCGCGCATCAGGGTGCCGAGTCCGCCGGCGGCGCCGGTGAGCAGAACGGTACGGGGAGCGGGCATCCTCGGTCTCCTTGCGTCAACGGCCGCATGCGTGGCGGACATTCACATGCGTGGACACGCTAGAGATCGGCGCGCCGCACCGTCAAGGGGCGCGCGGAGCGGCGGAACCCACGTGCCCAGCGGTTCTCTCGGCGCGCTCGCACCGGCCGTGTGCTTGACCGGCGGCGAACGGGCTCCCTAGGCTGACGCCGTTCATGAATATGGACATCAATCAGTGACGTAATCGGCCGGAAGTGCAAGTGCCCAGGGAGTGCCCGTGTCGTCAGTCCCCCTCGCCGCTCGACTCGGCGCCCCCGGTGGGCCGTTGTTCTTCCCCGTCACCGCGTACGGACCCGACGGCTCGGTCGACCTCGACACCTACCGCACCCATGTGCGCCAGGGCGTCGAGGCCGGGGCCGCCGCCGTGTTCGCCTGCTGCGGCACCGGGGAGTTCCACGCGCTGACGCCGCAGGAGTTCGCGGCCTGCGTGCGCACGGCCGTCGAGGCCGCCGACGGGCGCGTCCCCGTGCTCGCCGGCACCGGCTACGGCACCGCCCTCGCCACCCACTTCGCCCGGCTCGCCGAGGACGCCGGGGCCGACGGGCTGCTCGCCATGCCGCCGTACCTCGTCGTCGCGGGGCAGGAGGGGCTGCTGCGGCACTACCGCGAGATCGCCGCCGCGACCGCCCTGCCGGTGATCGTCTACCAGCGCGACAACGCCGTGTTCACCCCGCAGACCGTCGTCGGACTCGCCCGCACACACGGCGTCATCGGCCTCAAGGACGGCCTCGGCGACCTCGACCTGATGCAGCGCACGGTCAGCGCGGTGCGGACCGAAGTGCCGGGCCCCTTCCTGTACTTCAACGGCCTGCCGACCGCCGAGCTGACCCAGAGGGCCTACCGTGCCATCGGCGTCCCGCTGTACTCCTCCGCCGTCTTCTGCTTCGCCCCCGAGATCGCCCTCGCCTTCCACCGGGCGCTTCGCGACGGCGACCGGGCGAGCGCCGACCGGCTCCTGGACGGCTTCTACCGCCCCTTCGCCGAGCTGCGCGCCCGGGGCCGCGGTTACGCCGTCTCCCTGGTCAAGGCGGGCGTACGGCTGTGCGGACCGGACGTGGGCCCGGTGCGGCCCCCGCTGCAGGAGCCGGCCGAGGACCATGTCAAGCAGCTCGCGCGGCTGATCGAGCGCGGACAGGCCCTGCTGGAGGAGG
Organism: Streptomyces sp. NPDC028635; assembly: GCF_040637635.1. Classification (NCBI taxonomy): domain Bacteria; kingdom Bacillati; phylum Actinomycetota; class Actinomycetes; order Kitasatosporales; family Streptomycetaceae; genus Streptomyces; species Streptomyces sp. NPDC028635. The sequence goes on from NZ_JBEZWX010000036.1 coordinate 18,254, forward strand.
GCAAGTGAAGGCGTCCGCGTTCGTCTACCCCTGGGACGTGGCGGGGGACCCGCAGGCACCGGCGCGGATCGCCGACCTCGGCGTGGACCAGGTCACGCTGGCCGCCGCCTACCACTCCACGCGCGCGCTGACGCCCCGTCACCCGCGCCACCGTGTCGTCACCGCCGAGTACGCCGCCGTGCTCTACCCGCCGGGCGAGGCGTGGCGGGAGCACACCCTGCGCCCGTACCCGGCCGGGGCGTGGGCGCCCGGCGACGCCTACGGCGAGGCCGCCGCGGCGCTCGCCGACGCGGGCCTCCAGGTGCACACCTGGGTGGTCCTCGCCCACAACTCCCGTCTGGGTGCCGAGCATCCGCACACCTCGGTCGTCAACGCCTACGGCGACCGCTACCCGTGGGCGCCGTGCATCGCGCAGCCCGCCACACGCGCGTATCTCGTCGCGCTCGCCGCCGAGGCCGCGGTACGGCCCGGGGCGCGCGGCACCGAGCTGGAATCCCTCGGCTGGTACGGGCTCGCCCATCTGCACGCCCACGACAAGACGGGCGGCGTCGGGCTGGGGGAGGCCGGGCAGTACCTGATGTCGCTGTGCTTCTGCCCGTCCTGCCGGGAGGGTTACGGCCGCCACGGCCTGGACGCGGGGGAACTGGCCGCAGCCGTGCGCACCGCGCTGGAGCCGGTGTGGCGCGAGGAGCCGTGCGCGCCCGGCTGGGCCGGCGTCGAGAAGCTGCTCGGCGAGTCGACGGCCGCCGCCACGCGCGCGTACCGCGACGAGACCGCCCGCACCCTCCAGGAGGAGGCCGTCGCCGCCGTGCGTGCCGCGGCGCCGGAGGGCTTCCAGGTGCTGCTGCACGCCGACCCGGTGTCGTACCACTGCGGCGCCAACGCAGGCGTCGACCCGGCGCACATCCTCTCCGTCGCGGACGGCGTGGTCGTCCCCTGCACCGGCGGCGCGGACCTGCTGGCACCGTTCGCCGGGCAGCGCCGGGGCGTGCTCGCCGCCAACCTCACCGTCGTCACCGGCATGGGCGGCAGCCCGCACACCCTCGCGGCGGACACGGCACGCGCGCGTGACCTCGGCGCGAACGCGCTCCGCCTCTACCATGCGGGGCTGGCGTCGGACGCCGACCTGGCGGCGGTGCGGGCGGCGTTGAGCGGGGGCTGACAGGGCCCCGCCGGACAGCGGCCTCACGGGGTGAAACCAGCCCACCGTGCGTGCTCCGGGACCCACTCTGCGTGCTGCCGGGCCCAGCGAGGTGACGGCGCCCTGCCCGGAGACGACACCGGGAAACCGGAGACCAGCCCGGTGGTCGGGCACGGGCGCGCGGTGCGGTCGCGTCGTGCGGCACACGGCCGCCGCCCCGGCACCGATGAGTTCCGCGGCTCGTCCCGGTCCACCGTCCGAGTGGCCCACGACCCGCGTGGCCTCGATCCGCTCCGGGAGCACCGCATGAGTGACGACACGCCGCCCTTCGACTTCGGACCGCAGGCCCGGATCGTGGCCCGCCTCGCGGAGGGTGTCCGCGACGAGCAGCTTTCGGATCCCACGCCCTGCCCCGACTACGCGGTCCGCAACCTGCTCGGCCACCTCGCCGGCCTCGCCGTCGCCTTCCGGGACGCCGCGCGCAAGGATCTCGGGCCGACCACGGACACCCCGCCGGGCGCGCAGGTGCCGGACATCGGCCCCGACTGGCGCGCGGCACTGCCCAAGGCCCTCGACGAACTCGCCGACGCCTGGCGCGACCCGGCCGCCTGGACCGGCATGACCCGTGCGGGCGGCATCGACCTCCCCGCCGCGGTCACGGCGGCCGTCGCCATCGACGAACTGGTCGTCCACGCCTGGGACCTGGCCCGCGCCACCGGCCGGCCGTACGAGCCCGACCCGGTCGCGCTCCAGGCGGCGCACACCTTCCTCCAGGCATCCACCGACGGCAACGGCAACGGCGCCTTCGGCCCGGTGGTCCCGGTACCCCGCAACGCCCCGCTCCTGGACGCGACGGTCGCCCTGAGCGGCCGCGACCCGCAGTGGCCCCGCTCTTGACGATGCACGTCCACCGTGCGCTGAAGGCCGCGCAGGTGCGCCCGGCCTCGCCGTCCTGAGTCGGTCGAAGAGCGCGAGGACTCCGTTCACCCAGATCGCGAGGAACGCGAGGGCCGCCACCAGGCAGCCGGCGCGCGCCAGGACGCCGCCGGCCGTCCGCCGCTCGGGGGGCGCCGCGCACTCCCCTTCCGGGTCGTCCCGGTAGGAGGCGGGGACGTCCCAGTCGACGGGATGCCCCGACGCCTCGGCGCAGGCGGTCCGCACCGCCACCAGCTGCCGCTCGGCGAAGGCGGTGCCGGCCGTCGTCTCGGGGCCGCGCCAGGCGAGGGCCTTCATCCGCCACCCCGGGGAGCCGTACCGTGCCTCGAAGGCGGCGGTCTCGTCGGCGTCCCGGTCCTCTTCGAGGTACATCCAGCGTCCGGCCTCGGCGGCGTCGCCGTAGAGCCGGTACACCTCGGCCAGGCGCCGGCGGAGCGTCAGGTCGTGCGGGAAGGACGAGACGAGACCGCGCAGACGCTGGCGTGCGACGGGAATCCGGCCGGCGGCCAGGTCTGCCTCGGCTCGGGCAAGGGTCTCTCTCAGAGGCATGACCGCATGATCGAGCACCGTGCTGACGTGCGTCGACCTGATTACGCGGCCCCCGGCCCCGGGACGGCGACGCCCGGGCCGTCCGGGACGCGGGTCAGTTCCTCCGGGGGCGGCACCCCAAGGATGCGGCGCAACCGTCGGCTTGACCGGATTTTTGCCTGCGAAAGAGGTCTCGATCGGGCCACGGGCCTCGCGCCCGAGGGGGTGACGCGCGTAGAAACCTGTCATGCATAAGCCACTGCGTTTCGCGGCCGCCGCGGCCGCCTGTGCCGTCGCCGGTGCCGCCCTCTACGGCGCCGGCGCGGCCACCGCCGACCAGTCGACCGCCAACTCCACGCACGAGCCGTACAACATCGGCGTCCTGGTCAAGGACATCGACACCTACTACGGCGCGACGCTCGACGGCAACGGCGTCTACCAGGCCTCGCCCACCAGCCCGTACGCCGACGACCTCGCACGGATCGACGCGGCCGCCCGCAAGTACATCGACAAGGCCGCCCGCAAGGCGCTGAAGAAGGGCGAGAAGCCGGCCGTCGTCTTCGACATCGACGACACCCTGCTGCTCAGCCTCGACTACGAGAAGAAGACCAACTACACGTACAACGGCGCCACCTGGAACGCCTACGTGGACAAGGCCGACCGCCCGGCCGTCTTCGGCAGTCCCGAGCTGGTCGGCTACGCCGCGTCCAAGGGTGTCACGGTCTTCTACAACTCCGGCCTGAGCGAGGCCCAGCGCACCGCCGCCGTCGACAACCTGAAGAAGGTCGGCGCCGATGTGAACCTGGACGCCGGCCACATGTTCCTCAAGGACAAGGCCAACCCGCCCGCCTACCTGGGCGACTGCGCCACCCCCGGCACCTGGAACTGCACCACCGTGCAGTACAAGGCGGGCACGCGCCGGCACATCGAGGACGACCTCGGCTACGAGGTCATCGCCAACTTCGGCGACCAGTACTCCGACCTCGAGGGCGGCTACGCCGACCGGACGTACAAGCTGCCCAACCCGACGTACTACGTGGGCTAGTCCCCGGGCACGCCGGCAGCGGCCCCGCCGGTTCTCACCGGCGGGGCGCGGGCACGACACAGGGGGCAGCCCCCGAGCGGCTGCCCCCTGTGTCCCCCGCGTTCCGTGCGCCGCTAGCTCTTCAGCGCGGCCTTCATCATGGCCTTGGCCACCGGCGCGGCCAGCCCGTTGCCGCTGACCTCGGAGCGCGCCGCGTCGGACTGCTCGACCATGACCGCCACCGCGACCTCCTTGTCGCCGGCCTTGGCGTACGAGGTGAACCAGGCGTACGGCGTCTTGCTGTTGTTCTCGCCGTGCTGGGCCGTACCGGTCTTGCCGCCGACGGTCGCGCCGGAGATCCGGGCGTTGGTGCCCGTGCCCTCCTCGACGACCGTCTGCATCGCCGACTGGAGCTGCTCGGCGGTGCGGGAGCTGACGATCTCCTTGCTCTGGGCGTCCTCGTCGTAGTTGTGCAGCACATCGCCGCCGCTGTCGGTGATCTGGGACACCATGTGCGGCGAGACCAGCTTGCCGCCGTTCGCGATCGCCGCCGACACCATCGCCATCTGCAGCGGCGTCGCCGTCACGTCGAACTGGCCGATACCGGTCAGCGCGGTCTGCGCCTTGTCCATGTCCTCGGGGTACACGCTCGGGTACGCCCGCACCGGCACGTCCTGCTGCTCGTCGTTGAAGCCGAACTTCTCCGCCATGGCCCGCACCTTGTCCTGGCCGAGGTCGACCGCCATCTTCGCGAAGACGTTGTTGCAGGAGTACTGCAGCGCGACCCGGATGGAGGCGTTCTCGCAGGGCGCCGACGGGTTCTCGTTGCTCAGGTCCCGCGTGGTGCCCGGCAGCCGGTACGGGTCCTGGCTCGCCGTGCGCTGGTCCACCGAGGAGTACAGCCCGTCCTCCAGCGCGGCCGCGGCCACCACCAGCTTGAACGTGGAGCCCGGCGGCAGCGGCTGGCGCAGCCCCCGGTTGTTCAGCGGCTTGTCCGCGTCGGCGTTCAGCTCCTTCCACGCCGAGCCCGCGGTGTTGGCGTCGGTGAGCGCGGACGGGTCGTACGACGGCGCCGACACGACGGCGAGGATCCGGCCCGTCTTCGGGTCGATGGCGACGGCGCCGCCCTTCTTGCCGCCGAGCGCCTTGTACGCCGCCTTCTGCACGTCCGGGTCGATGGTCGTCAGGACGTCGCCCGGGTCGGCCCGCTTGCCGGTGACCGTGTCCATCACCGTCCGCAGCCGCGGGTCCGTGCCGTTGAGCAGCTGTGCGTAGATGCCCTCCAGCTGGGTCGGGGCGTACGCCTGCGAGGCATAGCCCGTCACCGCCGCGTACAGCCTCCCGTCCGTGTACGTGCGCTTGTACGCCAGATCACCGCCCGACGTCCGCGTCGAGCCGGTCACGGAACGCCCGGCCACGATGATGTTGCCGAGCGGCTCCGCGTACGTCTGGATCGCGTTGCGCCGGTTGTCCTTGTCGTCCGCGAGCGCCGTGCCGTCGTAGAACTGCACCCAGGTCGCCCGCACCAGCAGGGCGAGCACCAGGAGCAGCGCGAAGACCGATGCGCGCCTGATCGTCTTGTTCATCCCGATCAGAAGACGAGCAGAAGGGCGTCGATCGTTCCCTCGCGCCCGGTTTTCTCATCGTCCGCTCAGGAAGCCCGCCTCGTACGCCGCGATCACCGCCTGGGTGCGGTCCCGGGCCCCTGTCTTGGCCAGCACCGACGCCACATGGGTCTTCACGGTGGCGGGGCCGACGCCCATGCGCCCGGCGATCTCCGCGTTGGTGAGCCCCGCCGCCATCAGGCGCAGCACCTCGCGCTCGCGGTCCGTGAGCCGTCTCACCCAGGCCGGGGGCGCCGCCGGGGCCCCCGCGTGGGCGGACGCGAGCGTGCGCACGGCGGAGGGGAAGAGCAGGGTGTCGCTGCGCGCGACCAGCCGTACCGCCTGGACGAGCGTGTCGGCGTCCGCCCGTTTCAGCAGGAACCCGGCGGCTCCGGCGCGCAGGGCGTCGTACACGTAGGAGTCGTTCTCGAAGGTGGTGACGACGACGATGCGGGGCGGGTCGGGGAGGGTGGCGAGGATCTGCTCGGTGGCGCGGATGCCGTCGATCTGCGGCATGCGCACGTCCATCAGCACCACGTCGGGTCGCCGGTCGCGCACGACGGCCACGGCCTCGGCGCCGGTCGCCGCCTCCCCGACCACGTCGAGGTCCGGTTCCGCGGACAGGATGGCGTGCAGCGCGGTGCGGACCATGCGCTCGTCGTCGGCGAGGACGATCCGGATCGGCTCACGGCTCATACGGGTCCCTTCGTCGGGGTGGTGCGGTTCCGCCCGGCGCGGTCGTGCGGCGGCTCGAGCGGCCCTGCGGTCGCTGCGGTGGGGTCATGCGGTCCCCCGCATCGGCAGGTGGACGTGCAGCCGCCAGGCCTCTCCGGCCGGGCCGGCCTCGGCGGCGCCGCCCAGCAGCCGGGCCCGCTCGGCTATGCCGTGCAGGCCGTGGCCGCCGCCGGGCCGGGCGGCCGGGGCGCGGGAGGCGCCGAGGGAGTTGGTCAGGGTGATCTCCAGACGCGGGCCGTCGGCCACGATCCGCACGTCCACCGCGGTCCCGGTGCCGCCGTGCTTCAGCGCGTTGCTCAGCCCCTCCTGCACGATCCGGTACGCCTCCCGGGACACCAGGTCGGGCAGGACGGCCGGGTCCACGCCGACCTCGGCCCGTACCCGCAGCCCGCCGGCGCGGGTGCGGCGCAGCAGGGCGTCGAGGTCGGCGGCGAGCGTCGGCGCGGGCGCCGTTCCGGGGGCGTCACCGGCGCGCAGCACGCCGAGGACGGCGTCGAGTTCACCGACGGTACGCCGGGTGGTGTCCTCGATCGCGGCGAGCGCCTCGCGCACGAACCCCGGGTCGCTGTCCAGCACCCGGCGGGCCGCGCTCGCCTGCAAAGTGACCGCGCTGAGCGCGTGCCCGACCGAGTCGTGCAGCTCGCGGGCGAGCCGGTTGCGCACGGCGAGGTCGGCGGCGCGCGCCTCGGTGGCCGCGAGCCGGTCCTCCGGGGTCGGCCCGAGCAGCGCGGGCGCCCACCGGGCCAGCAACGCCCCGCAGCCGGCCGCGCATCCGGCGAGCGCCAGCAGCATGGCCACGCCCGCGAGCGGGGCGAGCACCAGGCCCCAGCCGTGGACGAGGACGCCGGGAAGCCCCAGCCCGTTTCCGCGCAGCCCCGCGAACAGCGGCAGCACCATCAGGACGACCGCGAACGGCGGCACCGCCAGCGACATCCCGGACAGGATGCCGCCGAGCCCGAGATGCAGCGTGAACCAGGCCGCCGACCGGCCACGAGCGGCACGGCCCCGGGCCGGCGTGGGGGAGAGCGCGTCGGGGTCGACACCGCACAGGGCGCGCACCGCGCCCGCCTCCAGCGGCCGGGTCATCGGGAACAGGGCGGCGGTGAGCGCGGCCAGCGGCAACCCCGCGGCGAACGACAGCAGTTGCAGCGGCAGATCGCCGAAGACGTACCGGGAGTCCATGGCCGGCCCGATGACCACCTCACCGACGAAGACGTACGGCATGGCGAGCGCACCACCGAGGATCAGATGAACCCAACGCCGCCGCGCCCGCCCCCCGAACAGCAGCCGGACCCCGGACATCACGCGCCGGGCTCCGTGGCCGCCGCCGGTCCGACGGGAGCAGTCGCCCGCCCGGCGCGCGGCGCGGCCCCCGCGCCGGCCACCGCGGACCGCTCCGCGAGGAACCACGCCACGGCGGCGGCGACCAGCAGTCCGGTGATCATGTGGCCAGCGTAGGTGAGGTTCATCGGCCCCGTGGGCCGGTCGGCGGCCTTCTCCACGCCGGTCAGCGAGGCCAGCGCGAGCCAGCCGCCCCAGCAGGCCGTCGCGCCGGAGCCGAGCCAGGCCGCGGCGAGCGGCACCACGGCGGGCAGCCGGCGGCCCCGGCGCAGCGCCAGGGCCAGGCCGCCGACGACGGCCGACGCGAGGAAGACGACGTACAGGGCCTCCATGACGTAGAAGCCGCTGTCCCGGCCGGCGGCGCGGCCCGTGCTGAGGGCCGCCGTGCTGCCGGACAGCCACAGCACGTGCGGTGCGGCGACGGCGGGCGCGAGCACCGCGGCGGCACCCGCGGCCACCCGCTGCGCCCGCCCCCGCGCCCCCGAGGGCAGGTCGCCCACCCGGCCCCGCCACAGGCCGCCCCAGCGGTCGTGGGCGTACCGCACGAACAGCGTGGCCAGGCACAGCCCCTGCACGATGAAACCGGTGTACACCACGGTGAACACCCAGGCGTCCAGGAAGGGTTCGCCGCCGCCGGCCGTGTGCGTCCGGCCGCCCAGCGCCGTGACCAGCAGCTGGAGCGGGAACCCCGCCATGATCGGCGCGAGCAGACCGGTGGCCACCCACACCGGCAGGGCGAGCAGCCAGGCCGGCACGCGCAACCCCCACGGCCGGGTCAGCAGCAGCGCCAGCACGATCACCGCGCCGTCCATGAGCACGGTGACCGCGTTGGCGACGACCATGGTCGTGCGGTGCTCCAGCAGCGGACTGCCGTCCGGCACCCCGAGGCGGCTCCCGGCGATCCAGGCGGCCTTGAGGCCGAGATACGGCACGCAGGCCGCGATCGTGACGGCCCGCAGCACGCGGCGCGGCCGCCCGAGGGCATCGGACGGGGTGAGTGATCGGCTCATGCCCCCCACGCTCTCGCGCACAGCCCGCCCCGGGCCTCCTGCGCGGTGACGATCCGCCTCCACCGCGCGGGGGAGAGCGGTGTCAGCCCGGCAGCCGGAGCACGACCTCCTCGATCTCCTCGCCGCGCGCCTGCGCGAAGTCGACGGCCCGGGCCGTCTCCAGGAAGCCGCACTTGGCGAGCACCCGCAGCGAACCCGTGTTGTCGGCCGCCGCCCGCGCGAAGAGCGGGCGTTCGGGCACCAGGCCGATCAGGGCCCGCAGCGCGGCCGTGGCCACCCCGCGCCCCCAGTACGCCCGGTCCACCCAGTACGTCACCTCGCGCTCGCCCGGCTCCCCGTACACCGCGGCCGAGCCGACCACGTCCCCGTCGGCGAGGACGGTGCGCAGCACGTGCGCCGAGGCTCTCACCCGCCGCCAGTGCGCGTCGAAGGCGTCCCGGTCGGCCGGGTCCTTCGGCGTGAAGGCGGCCATGTGCAGCGCCTCCGGGTCGTTCATCTGCCGGAAGAACACCGGCAGATCACTGTCGAGGACCTCACGGAGTACGACATCCATGCCGCAGAGCCTACGGGCCGCCCCGAAGGGCGCCCACGTCTCAGAGCCGGCGGGTGGCCAGGGTCAGCCGGTCGCGGGCGTCGAACAGGGCGTCCTTCACCAGCTGTTCGTGGGCGGGTGTGAGCCGCGCGACCGGCACCGAGCAGCTGATGGCGTCCCGGGCCGGGGTGCGGTAGGGGATCGACACGCCGAAGCAGCGCAGGCCCAGCGTGTTCTCCTCGCGATCCACGGCGAAGCCCTGCTCACGCACCTGGTGCAGCTCCTCGATGAGCTTCTCCCGGTCCGTGATCGTGTTCTCGGTCAGCGCCGGCAGCGTCTCCGGGAGCATCTTGCGGACCTGCTCGTCGCTGTACGTCGCGAGGATCGCCTTGCCCAGCGACGTGGAGTGGGCGGGCAGCCGGCGGCCGACCCGGGTGAAGGGCCGCAGGTAGTGCTGCGACTGCCGGGTGGCGAGGTAGACGACGTTGGTGCCGTCCAGCCGGGCCAGGTGGATGGTCTCGGTGGTGTCGTCGGAGAGCCGGTCCAGTGTCGGCCGGGCCGCCGCGACCACCTCGTCGCCGTCGATGTAGGAGGTGCCGACCAGCAGCGCCCGCACCCCGATGCCGTACCGCGTGCCGGTGGCGTCGGTCTCCACCCAGCCCAGGTCCACGAGGGTGCGCAGCAGCATGTAGAGGCTGGACTTGGGATAGCCGACCGCCTCCTGCACCGAGGCCAGGGAGTGCATGCCGGGGCGCGCCGCGAAGTACTCCAGCAGCTCCACCGTCCGCACCGCCGACTTGACCTGCGCCCCGCCGCCCGTCTCGCCTGCCGACATCGCCCTTGACCCCTTCGTTGGACGGCAAATAGTCTCCGAGCTGTTCATCATCAGAGACAGCGTTCAGTATATCGAACGCCCCTGGTGGGGCGGCGACGTACTGGGAGGGACCCACGGTGGCAGCAGCACCAGTCTGGAGTGTCGACCCCCGAACCGGGAAGCAGCGGGAACAGGTTGCGGTGGAGGCCACAGCCCAGGAGGTGGACGCCACCGTCCGCGCCGCGCACGCCGCCCGCGACTCGCTCGCCGACCGCACCGTCCGCGCCGCCTTCCTGCGGACCGCCGCCGACCGGCTGCACGCGGCGAAGGACCACCTCGTTGAGGTCGCCGACGCGGAGACCGCGCTCGGCCCGGTCCGGCTCACCGGCGAACTCGCCCGCACCTGCTACCAGCTGCGCGCCTTCGCGGACATCGTCGACGAGGGCGCCTTCCTCGACGTCGTCATCGACCACCCGGACGACACCGCGACCCCGCCCGTCCCGGACCTGCGCCGCTACAAGATCCCCCTCGGTGTCGTCGCCGTCTACTCCGCGTCCAACTTCCCCTTCGCCTTCTCCGTGCCCGGCGGTGACACCGCGAGCGCGCTCGCCGCGGGCTGCCCGGTCGTCGTCAAGTCCCACCCCGACCATCCGGCGCTGTCCGAGCTGGTCGCGAAGGTGCTGCGGAACGCCGCCGCCGAACACGGCATCCCGGCGGGGGTCCTGGGCCTCGTCCACGGCTTCGAGGCGGGCGTCGAGCTGATCAAGCACCCGCTGGTGCGCGCCGCGGGCTTCACGGGGTCGGTGCGCGGCGGCCGGGCGCTGTTCGACGCGGCAGCGGCGCGTGAGGTGCCGATCCCGTTCCACGGCGAGCTGGGCTCGCTGAACCCGGTCGTGGTGACCGAGGCCGCGGCCGCCGAACGCGCGGAGGCGATCGGTACCGGGCTCGCCGGGTCGATGACGCTCGGGGTCGGCCAGTTCTGCGTCAAGCCGGGCCTGGTGCTGGTGCCGGCCGGCGGCGCGGGCGATCAGTTGGTGAAGTCGCTGACCGACGCCGTCAGCGACACCGACGCCGGTGTCCTGCTCGACCACCGGATGCGGGACAACTTCGTCGCCGGGGTGGCCGAGCGCGCCGGGCTGCCGGGTGTCGAGACGCCGGTGACACCGGGCGCGGGCGGCGAGCACACGGTCAGCGCGGGCTTCCTCACCGTGCCGGCGAGCAAGCTGACCGAGGAGGGGGCGTACGACCTGCTGCTCGAGGAGTGCTTCGGTCCGGTCACCGTCGTGGCCCGCTACGAGGACGACACGGAGGTCAAGGGCGTGCTGTCCCGCCTGCCGGGCAACCTCACCGCGACCGTCCAGCTGTCGTCGGAGGAGGCCGCGGGCGAGGGCCGCGGCGCGGAGATCCTGCGGGAGGTGACCCCGCTCGCCGGACGCGTGCTGGTCAACGGCTGGCCGACGGGCGTCGCGGTGGCGCCCGCGCAGCACCACGGGGGGCCGTACCCGGCGACGACGTCCACGTCCACGTCGGTCGGCGGGACCGCCATCGAGCGGTGGCTGCGGCCGGTGGTGTACCAGGGGGCGCCCGAGGCGCTGCTGCCGCCGGAGCTGCGGGACGACAACCCGCTGGGGCTGCCGCGGCGGTTCGACGGGCGGCTGGAGCGGTAGGGCTTCGCCGGGGCGGTCCGGGTTCGCCGGGGCGGTTCCGGGTGCGCCGGGGCGGTTCCGGGTTCGCCGTGGGGGCGCGGGTTCGCCGTGGGGGTGCGGGTGCGATGCGGGCTGCGGGGGTGTCGTCGGTTGCTCGCGCAGTTCCCCGCGCCCCTGCGGGTGTTGGCGCGGGCCGGCGCCCGAAGGGGCTGGACAGGGCCGGTCCTTCGCCCGTCAGGGGCGCCGGCGCAGGTGGGTGCTGGCGAGGCCGGTCAGGGTGAAGAGGGATGCCCCGATGACCAGGCTCCAGCGCATTCCGGCCTCGAAGCCGTCGGAGACCAGCGTGCCGAACAGTGCGATCCCGAGGCCACCCGCCACCTGGCGGGCCGAGTTGAGGACGCCCGCCGCCAGACCCGCGCGCTCCGCCGGGACCGCGTCCATCATCACCGCCGTCAGCGGGGGGATCGTCAGGGCACAGCCCAGGGCCATGGGAACCAGCAGCAGCGCCGCCGCCGCCGGGGAGGTGCGGGCGTCCACGGTGAGCAGGGCCAGCAGGCCCAGCGCCGCCAGGCTCTGACCGAGCAGCATCGGCATCCGCGCGCCGTAGCGGGCCGCCAGTTTGCCGGAGGCGATGTTCGTCACCGCGATCAGGGCCGACATCGGCAGGAACAGCAGCCCCGAGTAGAGCGCCGAGTGGCCCTGGACCTGCTGGAAGAAGAGGGCGAAGACGAACAGCACGCCGTAGAAGGCCACACTGCACGCCGACCCCGCGGCCACCGCGATCGTCACCGTCCGGTCCCGGAACAGGCCGAGCGGTACGACCGGATGGGGGCTGCGCGCCTCCACGCGCAGGAAGACCACGGCGGCCACGATTGCCACGGCGAGCGCCGCGAGACCCACCCGGCCGCCCTCGATCACGGCGAACGTCAGCGCCGTCAGGGCCACGACCGCCGTCAGCTGGCCCGGCACGTCCAGCGGCGCCGGACGGCGTTCGGAGCGGGGCGCGCGCAGCAGCAGGGCGAGGGCCGCCGCGCCCAGCGGCAGGTTGATGAAGAAGATCCCCCGCCAGTCCCACACGGTGGTCAGCGCGCCGCCCGCGACCGGGCCCAGCGCCACGGCCACGGAACCGCCCGCCGCCCACAGCGACACCGCCCGCGCCCGCCGGCCGGGCTCGGGATAGGCCTGCCGCACCAGCGCCAGTGAGGCCGGCAGCACCACGGCCGCCGCCACGCCCTGCGCCACCCGGGCACCGATCAGCGCCGGCAGGTCGGGGGCCAGGCCGCAGGCCGCGGAGGCCAGGGTGAACACCGCGGTGCCGAGGGCGAAGGCGCGGCTCGCCCCGGCCCGGTCCGCGAAGGCACCGGTGGACAGCATCAGCGCCGCGAAGGCCAGGGTGTAGGCGTCCACCACCCACTGCAGGCCGGACAGTCCGCCCCCGAGGTCCCCGCCGATCGCGGGCAGGGCCACGTTCACCACGGAGGCGTCGAGGGTGATCAGCGCGAAACCGAGGAGGGCGGCGGTGAGGGTGAGCGCGGGGGAGGAGGACCGGTCGTCCCTCAACTCCCGGCCGTGTACGAGGAGTTCCTCGCCCTGTGGGGCGTGCTGCGTCGTCATGCCGTCGATCATGCGGATCCGGACCGTCGTACAGTAGTGGCCTGAATGCCATACCTCCGGAGGTTCTGGCCATGCCCGTCGTGCCGCACCGCATCGCCGTCGTCGCGCCCTGGCGGGTGTCGATGTTCAACCTCGCCATTCCCGAGCTGCTGTTCGAGAAGGCGCGGGTGGACGGCGTCCCCGGGTACGAGGTGACCGTGTGCACGCCGCAGCCCGGGAAGATCGTCACCACCGGCGGCCTCGACCTGCACGTGGGAACCGGGCTGGAGGCGGTCCGCGACGCCGACACCGTACTGATCGCCGGTACCGGGGAGCGGTACGCCCCCGATCCGCCGACCGTCGCCGCCGTCATCGAGGCCCACGCCGCCGGCAAGCGGATCGCCTCCATCTGCAGCGGCGCCTTCGTGCTCGCCGAGGCCGGACTGCTGGCCGGCCGCAGCGCCACCACGTACTGGGAGCTGGCCGCCGAACTGCGCGTGCGTTATCCCTCGGTCGACCTCAAGGGCGACGTCCTCTATGTACAGGACGGCCGCATCCTCACCTCCTCCGGCTACGCCGCCGGCATCGACATGTGCCTGCACATGATCCGCACCGACTACGGCGCCGCCGTCGCCAACGAGGTCGGCCGGCAGGCCCTGGTCGCACCGGTGCGGCCGGGCGGGCAGACCCAGTTCACCCAGACCCCGCTGCCGCCCGAGCGCGGCACCGCCTGCGCCGACACCCGCGGCTGGGCCATGCGCAACCTCGACAAGCCGCTCACCCTCACGGATCTGGCCCGGCACGCGGGCGTCTCGGTGCGGACTCTGACGCGGCGCTTCCACGCCGAGAGCGGGGTCAGCCCGTTGCAGTGGCTGCTGCACCAGCGCATCGAGCGGGCGAGGGAACTGCTGGAGACCACCGCTCTGCCGATGGACCAGGTGGCCCGCGCCTGCGGTCTGGGCACGGCGGACTCGCTGCGCGTCCACCTGGTGCGGCGCACGGGACTGACCCCGAGCGCCTACCGCGCCCAGTTCAGCCGCCTGGGCCCCGGCGGCACCCGCGCCGCCTCCGCGGTGGCTTAGGGCACCCGGGAATGAACCCCGCTGCTTGAACGTTCACACACCGAAGGCGGAGGGAGTCTCCGCACCCCGCACGACCTGGAGTGAGTGAGCCGTGACCCTGCGCGTCGAGATCTGGAGCGACATCGCCTGCCCGTGGTGCTACGTGGGCAAGGCCCGCTTCGAGAAGGCGCTCGCGGCCTTCCCGCACCGCGACGAGGTGGAGGTCGTGCACCGCTCCTTCGAGCTGGACCCCGGCCGGGCCAAGGACGACATCCAGCCCGTGCTCACCATGCTCACCAAGAAGTACGGCATGAGCGAGGCGCAGGCGCAGGCGGGCGAGGACAACCTCGGAGCCCAGGCCGCCGCCGAGGGCCTCGACTACCGCACCCGCGGCCGCGACCACGGCAGCACCTTCGACATGCACCGCCTGCTGCACTTCGCCAAGGAGCACGGCAGGCAGGACCAGCTGCTGGACGCGCTGTACAAGGCCAACTTCGCCGAGGAACGGTCCGTCTTCGCCGACGACGGACGACTCGTGGACCTGGCCGTCGCCGCCGGTCTCGACGCGGACGCCGCCCGCGCGGTGCTCGCCGACCCGGACGCCTACGCCGACGCCGTCCGCGCGGACGAACGCGAGGCCGCCCAGCTCGGCGCGCGCGGTGTGCCGTTCTTCGTGCTCGACCGCGCCTACGGCGTCTCCGGCGCCCAGCCCGCCGAGGTCTTCACACAGGCGCTCACCCAGGCGTGGGGCGACCGCTCCCCGCTGACCCTCCTCGACGAGGGTGGCGCCGAGACGTGCGGTCCGGACGGATGCGCGGTGCCGCAGCAGGGCTGAGCCGGGCAAAGGCGCAGGTCAGCCGCTACCCATAAGCAGTGCTTGGCGGTACCGCGCAAAAAATCGCAATGGACGGGGAGAACGCGGAGCCGCACAGTGGTCCCATGGAGACCTTCGAGAGCGTCGTCCGCGCCGAGTTCGCCCCGGAGAACACCTATCTGAACACCGCGAGCAACGGCCTGCTCCCGGCCCGCACCGTGGCCGCCCTGCACCGGGCGATACGGCTGCGCGCCGAGGGCAGGCCGCTCGGTTCCCTGTACGAGGACGTGGAGGCCGTCCGCGCCTCCTTCGCCCGGCTCACCGGTGTCCCGGTGGAGCGGGTGGCGACCGGCGCGTCGGTCGCCGAGTACGGCGCGCTGATCGCCGCCTCCCTGCCCGCCGGAGCCGAAGTCCTCACCGCCGAGGACGACTTCTCCTCCCTGGTGAACCCCTTCCACATGCGCGCCGGCCTCACCGTGCGCGCCGTACCGCTGGAGAGGCTCGCCGCCTCCGTCCGTCCGGGCACCGCGCTGGTCGCGGTCAGCGTCACGCAGTCCGCCGACGGACGCCTCGCCGACCTGGCCGCGGTGCGGGAGGCGGCCCGCGCGCACGGCGCCCGCGTCTACCTCGACGCCTCCCAGTCGGCCGGCTGGCTGCCCGTCGACCCGGACGCCTACGACTTCCTCGCCGCTGTCGGCTTCAAGTGGCTCATGGGACCGCACGGTGCCGCGTTCCTCGTCGCCCCGGACGCCACGCGGGACTTCGGCGGACTCAGCCCGCTGCTCGCCGGCTGGTCCGCGGGCGAGCGTCCCTGGGACAGCTGCTACGGACCGGTCACCGAACTCGCCCGGGCCGTACGGCGGTTCGACGTCAGTCCGGCCCTCTTCAGCTACGCCGGGCTGCGCGCCTCGCTCGAACTCGTGGAGGAGCTGGGCGTGGACGCCGTCCACGCCCACGACGTGGCGCTGGCCGAACGCTTCCGCAAGGGGCTCGGCTCGCTCGGCCACGAGCCGATCGCGGCGCCGGGCTCCGCGATCGTGTCCGTGCCCGGACTCGGCCGCCGCCAGGGCGAGCTGAGCGACGCGGGCATCGAGGTCTCCGACCGCGCCGGCAACCTGCGCGCCGCGTTCCACCTCTACAACACGCCCGCGGACGTCGACCGCCTGCTGGACGTACTGGCCGGCTGACCGCCTTGGTCGCGGCCCGGCACGCGACCGCGCGGGTCCCGGCCCGGCACGCGACCGGGCCGGGACCCCCCGTCCCACACGAGGAGGTCCCGGCCCGGTGGTCGGTGTCCGGTCAGCTCACCGGACGGGCGTGAAGTCCCGCGCGCCGATGAACTCGGGGCGTCGGATGGGCGCCGCGAACGGCTCCACGGCCGTGTTCTCCACGCTGTTGAACACGATGAAGACGTTGCTGCGCGGGTACGGCGTGATGTTGTCGCCGGAGCCGTGCATGGCGTTGCAGTCGAACCAGGTCGCCGAGCCCGGCTTGCCGGTGAACAGCCGGATGCCGTGCTCGCTCGCGAGCTGGGTGAGCGCCTCGTCGGACGGCGTGCCCGCGTCCTGCATCTGCAGCGACTTCTTGTAGTTGTCCTTCGGCGTCTCGCCCGCGCAGCCGAGGAACGTCTTGTGCGACCCCGGCATGATCATCAGACCGCCGTTGGTGTCGAAGTTCTCGGTCAGCGCGATCGACACGGACACCGTGCGCATCCGCGGCAGGCCGTCCTCCGCGTGCCAGGTCTCGAAGTCGGAGTGCCAGTAGAAGCCGCTGGCGCCGAAGCCCGGCTTGACGTTGATCCGGGACTGGTGGACGTACACGTCCGAGCCGAGGATCTGCCGGGCGCGGCCGACGACCCGCTCGTCGCGCACCAGCCTCGCGAAGACCTCGCTGATGCGGTGCACCTCGAAGACGGAGCGGATCTCCTTGGACTGCGGTTCCACGATGGACCGCTCGTCCTCGCGGATCGCCGGGTCGCCGACCAGCCGGTCGAGCTCGCGCTTGTACTCGGCGACCTCGTCGGGGCGGATGAGCTGGTCGACGGCGATGAAGCCGTCACGCTCGAAGGCGCCGAGGTCGGCCGGCTGGAACGGGCCCGGGGCGTCCGGGGCGCCCCAGACGACCGGATCCTGCCGGGGCACCGTCACCTCGGTGGTGCCGCGGGTGGGGTACAGGTCCGTGACGGTGGTCGAAGTCGTGGTGGCCGTCATGCGGTTCACACCTCCTCGGGTTCGGTGAGCAGCGGGTAGACGCCGTTCTCGTCGTGGTCCTCCCGGCCGGTGACGGGCGGGTTGAACACGCAGATGCAGTGGAAGTCCTCCTTGACCTTGAGCGTGTGCCGCTCGTGGCCGTCCAGGAGGTACATGGTGCCGGGCGTGATCGTGTGGGTCTTCCCGGTCTCGTGGTCGGTCAGCTCCGCCTCGCCCCGGGTGCAGACCACGGCCTCGATGTGGTTGGCGTACCACATCGACGTCTCGGTCCCGGCGTACAGGATCGTCTCGTGCAGCGAGAAGCCGACGCGTTCCTTGGCGAGCACGATCCGTTTGCTCTCCCAGGTGCCTGACGCGGCCTTCACATGGCGGTCGGTGCCTTCGATCTCCTTGAACGAACGGACGATCACGGTGGTGCGATGCCTCCTAGGTCGGGGTGTGGGGCGGTGGGTGAGGGGTGGTCCCGAGGTGCGGCTCAGGCGGTCTCACGGACGGCGCGGGCCAGGGTCTTCAGGCCCTCGTCCAGCTCGTCCGGGGTGATGGTCAGGGCCGGCAGCAACTTGACGACCTCGGACTCGGGGCCGGAGGTCTCCACCAGCAGCCCCAGCTCGAAGGCGCGGCGCGCGATCCGTCCGGCGCGGGCCTTGTCGTGGAACTCCATGCCCCACACCAGGCCCCGGCCGCGGTACTCCTTGACGTCGGCGAGGTTCTCCTCGGTGATGGCGATCAGCCACTGCTCGACCTGCTCACCGCGGGTGCGGGTCTGCTTCTCCATGGCGGCGCCGTCGGCCCAGTACGTCTCCAGCGCGGCGGTGGCGGTGACGAACGCCGGGTTGTTGCCGCGGAAGGTGCCGTTGTGCTCGCCCGGTTCCCAGACGTCCAGCTCGGGCTTGAACAGGCACAGCGACATCGGCAGGCCGTAGCCGCTGATGGACTTGGAGACGGTGACGATGTCCGGCGTGATGCCCGCCTCCTCGAAGGAGAAGAAGGCGCCGGTGCGGCCGCAGCCCATCTGGATGTCGTCGACGATCAGCAGCATGTCCTGCCGCTCGCACAGCTCCTTGAGCGCGCGCAGCCACTCGGGCCGGGCCACGTTGATGCCGCCCTCGCCCTGCACGGTCTCCACGATCACCGCGGCGGGCTTGTTCAGGCCGGAGCCCTGGTCCTCCAGCAGCCGCTCGAACCACAGGAAGTCCGGGACCGTGCCGTCGAAGTAGTTGTCGAACGGCATCGGGGTGCCGTGCACCAGCGGGATGCCGGCGCCGGCCCGCTTGAAGGCGTTGCCGGTGACGGCGAGGGAGCCCAGCGACATGCCGTGGAAGGCGTTCGTGAACGACACGATCGACTCGCGGCCCTTCACCTTCCGGGCCAGCTTCAGCGCCGCTTCCACGGCGTTGGTGCCCGTCGGCCCCGGGAACATGACCTTGTACGGCAGGTCACGGGGGCGCAGCACCAGGTCCTGGAAGGTCTGCAGGAACGAGCGCTTGGCCGTGGTCGACATGTCCAGACCGTGCGTGACGCCGTCCCGCATGAGGTAGTCGATCAGCGCCCGTTTCAGTACGGGGTTGTTGTGGCCGTAGTTCAGTGACCCGGCACCGGCGAAGAAGTCGAGGTACTGGTGACCGTCCTCGTCGTACATGCGGCTGCCCTGCGCGCGGTCGAAGACGGTGGGCCAGCCGCGGCAGTAGCTGCGCACCTCGGACTCCACGGTCTCGAAGACGCTCAGGTCGGGCTGGGTGATGGTCACGACGAATCGCTCCTCAGTGGGAAGTCAGGGTCAACGGGCCGATGCGGTACAGCACTTCGGGGTCGTGCGGGCCGTCCGGGAACAGTCCCGCGTCGAACAGGACCTCCCGTTCGACCCGCGCGCCGTGCCGGGCGGCGAACGAGGTGAACAGCCGCTCGGAGGCGGTGTTGCCCGGGGTGATCGTGGTCTCGACGTCGGTGATCCGGTGCTCGGCGGCGAGCCGGGCGGTCAGCCCGTCGAGCAGCGCGGCGGCGAGGCCCTTGCCGCGGTACGCGGCGTCGACGGCCACCTGCCAGACGAGCAGGGTGTGCGGCCGCTCGGGCCGCACGTACCCCGTGATGAAGCCGACCGGCTCCCCGTCCTCCCGGCGTACGACGGCGGAGGTGCCCGCGAAGTCGCGGCACCACAGCAGGTAGCTGTAGGAGGAGTTCAGGTCGAGGGCCTCGGAGTCCTTGGCGATACGCCACAGGGCGGCTCCGTCGGCCACCGACGGGCGGTCTATGAGCAGGTCTGCTGGTGCGGCGGTCATGCAAATTGAATTTACCGAGCGAAATTGAAAAATGCATGGACGGAGGGGGTTTCCTGCGGGCCCGTTCTGTGTTATCGCGCGGGCGCGGGCAGGTACGCGAGCCGCTGAAGGATTGTCCGCATTTGACCGGGAGGAAGGCGGCAAAAGGGGCGCGATGTGTAACGCGTCACAACCATGTAACCCCCGCGAGATCCGCCCGAATTTCCCCCCTCGGTGTTCGCGAAATCTTTGCGTTTAGGGTCGTGAGAAGCGGGCAGAAGAAGACGGGAAGCTACCCGCAAGAATAGGGCTGGAATAAGGAAACGCAATTCCCGGAATAGATGCGTGTCGTTCCGTGTCGTGAATTCAGGCGCCGATCGTGCCGTCGATGCGCTCGCGCAGGATGTCCGCGTGGCCGTTGTGCCGGGCGTACTCCTCGATCATGTGGATCAGCATCCAGCGCAAGGAGACCTCCAGGCCGGTCATCGGCCCGTCCACGATGCGCCCGGTGGCCTCCAGCGAGCGCCCGGCGCACAGCTCCTGCCCGCGGGCCACCTCCCGACGCCAGATCGCCAGCGCCTCGCCGAGCCCGCGCTCGGGATCGAGGCCGTACCCGGTCTCCTCACCGAAGACCGGCGGGACGTCGAGGCCCGCGAACACCCGCTGGAACCAGGTGCGCTCCACCTCCGCCAGGTGCTGCACCAGCCCCAGCAGGGTCAGCGAGGACGGCTCGGCCGCCGCCAGCCGCACCTGGCCGTCGTCGAGCCCCGCGCACTTGAGCTCCAGCGTGGCCCGGTGGAAGGCGAGCCAGCTCTCCAGCATGGGCCGCTCCTCCCCGGTCAGCAGCGGCACGGGGCGTCCGTCGGGCAGCATCTGATGCGCGTCGTTGGCCATGCCTGGAGCATGACACGCCGCACTTGCGGCGGGCTCCGGGCGACACGGCGGGGAGCCCGGACCGTGACCGGCCCGGCAGGACCCCGGCCGCTCACGCCCGGCCTGGGTTGGGTGCGAGCGCACATCCGGGGTCCGGGCGCACATCCGGGGGGCGCATATCCGGGGCCGAGCCGACCGGGGTCAGGCCGGCGGGGGTGCGGTCAGTGCCAGGCGGCGTCCGCGGCGTCCAGGGCCGCCGGCAGGTCGGCGTTCAGGCCCTTGCCGGTCAGGGCCGTCCCCAGCGCCGCCAGGCAGCCTCGTACCGTGCCCGGGGTGGCGGCCGGCCCGT
Source organism: Streptomyces sp. NPDC028635 (assembly GCF_040637635.1). Taxonomy (NCBI): domain Bacteria; kingdom Bacillati; phylum Actinomycetota; class Actinomycetes; order Kitasatosporales; family Streptomycetaceae; genus Streptomyces; species Streptomyces sp. NPDC028635. Next base: position 38,720 of record NZ_JBEZWX010000036.1, read on the forward strand.
AGTGGTTGACGCGGATCATCTCCTTGGCCAGCGCGCCGCCGCCCGCGGCCAGCGGCAGTGCCGGGTCGGCGGCCAGGGCGCGGGCGACCAGTTCCGAGGCGTCCACACCGGACGGCGCCCGCAGAGTCGTGGCCACCGGGGCCGACTCCGCCGCCTCGTACACGTACGGCTCCAGGCCGGCACCCAGCGCCACCGCGCCCGCGCGGGTGGCCGCCGCGGCACGCGCGTGCCGGGCCATCACCGCGTCCAGCCCGTCCGCCTCGATACGGTCCAGGCACGCCTCCAGCGCCAGCATCTCCAGCTGCGCCGGCGCGTGCGGCAGCGCCCTGCGGCCGCCGTCGAGCCAGCGCTCCTTCCAGTCCAGGAGGGAGAGGTACGACCGGCGCGGCGCGCCCGGGTTGGCCGCCATCCGCGCCCACGCCCGCTCGCTCACCGACACCGCCGACACCCCGGCCGGCCCGCCCATCGCCTTCTGCGCCCCGATGACGCACAGGTCGACGCCCCACGCGTCCACCAGCACCGGCTCGGCGCCGACGGAGGCCACCGCGTCCAGGTAGAACAGCGCGCCGTGCTCCCGCACCACCGGTCCGATCTCCGCGACCGGGTTGGTGTTGCCGGTCGCCGCCTCCGCGTGCACCAGCGACACGAAGTCGATCTCCGGGTGCTCGGCGAAGGCCGCACGGATCTGCTCGGCGCTCACCGCCGTGTGGAACGGCACCGACAGGTCGACGACGGTGGCGCCGCAGTCGCGCAGCCAGTCGCCGAAGGTCTGCCCGTACGGCCCCGTGATCACGTTCAGCGCGGTCGTGCCCGGTCCGGCGGTCGCGCGGATGGCGCCCTCCAGCGGCAGCAGCGCCTCGCCCTGCATGATCAGCACGTCCTGCTCGGTGGAGAGCAGCCGCGCCACCCGGTCCTCGATGGAGGCGAAGCGGGCGGCGCTCAGCGGGGCGAGATCCAGGAAGGGGTGGGTCACGGCGGTGCTCTCTTCACTTCACGGGTACGACTCAGGGGGTACAGCCATGTCCGAGGGTAACCGTCACCCCCTGAGCCCCTTCCGTCACGGCGTCTTGGGCGGGTTGGTCCCCCTTGCCCGGCGCGTCTTTCTAAGGTGAGACCGCCCCGTAACCATGGGTTTGATTTGAGAGGCCCAAACCTCTCCTTATAATCGGAACTCTCAGTTCCAACACAGGAGGCTCCCCCGTGAACACGCTCCCCGGGCGCCGGACCCGCGTTCTGGCCGCCACCACCGCGACGGCCGGGCTGATGCTCGTGGCCGCGTGCACCTCCACGAACAACGGCGGCAGCGGCTCCAAGACCGCCGCCGGCGGCGTCGAGCTGGTCAAGGCGGGGCAGCTGACCACCTGCACCCACCTGCCGTACCCGCCGTTCCAGTCGGAGATCGACGGCAAGGTGCAGGGCTTCGACGTCTCCCTGATCGACCTGGTCGCCAAGGACCTCGGCGTGAAGCAGGAGATCCTCGACACGCCGTTCGAGAACTTCAAGACCGGCGCCTTCCTCAACGCCGGCAAGTGCGACCTGGCCGCGGCCGGCATGACCATCACCGCGGAGCGCAAGAAGAACGTCGACTTCTCCGCCCCGTACTTCGACGCCACCCAGGCCGTCCTGGTCGACAAGACCAGCGGCGTGAACTCCCTCGCCGACGTCAAGGCCAAGGGCATCAAGCTCGGCGCCCAGGCGCAGACCACCGGCGAGGACTACGCCAAGAGCAAGGGCTTCGACCCGGTCTCCTTCGAGTCCTCCGACGCCGTCCTCAACGGCCTGCGCACCGGCCAGGTCAAGGCCGTCATCATCGACTACCCCGTGGTCCAGGGCTGGCTGAAGGACAAGGCCAACGCGGACAAGTTCAAGGTCGTCGACAACCTCAAGACCGGTGAGCAGTACGGCTTCACCGTCAAGAAGGGCAACACCAAGCTGCGCGAGGCCATCGACAAGGCGATCGCGAAGGCCAAGTCCGACGGCACGTACAAGAAGCTGTACGAGCAGTGGATCGGCCCGTACGACGCCTCCGTCGCCTCGCCCGCCGCCTCATGACGGCGACCGACACGCACGTACAGCCTCGCAGGAAGGGCCTGACCCGGCGGCAGAAGCGCAGCGTGTCCCGCGGCGCCCAGTACGCCGTGTTCGTCGCCGCCGTGATCGCGCTCGCGGTCACGGCGGACTGGGGGCGGCTGAAGAACCAGTTCGCGCAGGGCAGCATCGCGCGCCAGATGTTCCCGGACGTCATCACGCTCGCGCTGAAGAACACCGTGCTGTACACGGTCTCCGGCTTCGTCGTCGGACTCGCGCTCGGCATGGTGATCGCGCTGATGCGGCTGTCGTCCGTCGGCCCCTACCGCTGGGTCGCCGGCATCTACATCGAGATCTTCCGCGGTCTGCCCGCCCTGCTGATCTTCATCTTCATCGGGGTCGCCGTACCCCTCGCCTTCCCCGGCACCGAGATCATCGGCGGTACCTACGGCAAGGTCGCCATCGCGCTGGGCCTGGTCGCCGCCGCCTACATGGCGGAGACCATCCGGGCCGGCATCCAGGCCGTGCCCAAGGGCCAGATGGAGGCGGCCCGTTCGCTGGGCTTCTCGCCCGCCCGCGCCATGATCTCCGTGATCATCCCGCAGGCGTTCCGGATCATCCTCCCGCCGCTGACGAACGAACTCGTCCTGCTGTTCAAGGACTCCTCGCTCGTCCTCTTCCTCGGCGTCACCCTGGAGGAGCGCGACCTGTCCAAGTACGGCCGCGACCTCGCCAGCACGACCGCCAACTCCACCCCGATCCTGGTGGCCGGCCTGTGCTACCTGCTGATCACGATCCCGCTCGGCTTCGTCGTGCGCCGCATGGAGGCCAAGGCCCAGGAGGCCGTCAAGTGAGCCGACCCGAGATCGAGATCAGGGACCTGCACAAGTCCTTCGGCGACAACGAGGTGCTGCGCGGCATCGACCTGGAGATCGGCCAGGGCGAGGTCGTCTGCGTCATCGGCCCGTCCGGCTCCGGCAAGTCCACGCTGCTGCGCTGCGTGAACCTCCTGGAGGAGCCGGGCAAGGGCCAGGTCTTCGTCGGCGGCACCGAGGTCACCGACCCGGACGTCGACATCGACGCCGTACGCCGCCGTATCGGCATGGTGTTCCAGCAGTTCAACCTCTTCCCCCACCTGACGGTGACGGAGAACCTCACGCTGCCGCAGCGCCGGGTCCTGCGGCGGGACAAGGCGACGGCCGCGAAGGTGGCCGCCGAGAACCTGGAGCGCGTCGGCCTGTCGGAGAAGGCGGACGCCTACCCGTCCTCCCTCTCCGGCGGCCAGCAGCAGCGTGTCGCCATCGCGCGGGCGCTCGCGATGGGCCCCGAGGTGATGCTGTTCGACGAGCCGACCTCCGCGCTCGACCCGGAGCTGGTCGGTGACGTCCTCGCCGTCATGCGGATGCTCGCCCGCGAGGGCATGACGATGATGGTCGTCACCCACGAGATGACCTTCGCCCGCGAGGTCGCCGACCGGGTCGTCTTCATGGACGGCGGAGTGATCGTCGAGGAGGGCAGCCCCGAACAGGTCATCACCCAGCCGCGCCACGAGCGCACCCGCCACTTCCTCTCCCGCCTCCTCGACCCGGCGATGGCCGAGGTCGAGGAGGAGGCCTCCGACCAGGTGGGCAAGGGCGAGTAGGGGCTGCCTGCACAGCCGCGCGGGGGCTGATTACAGTGCCGTGCATGAGCGATGGCGCGGTGCTGCACGTGAAGGGGCGGGTCCTGGTGGGACCCGACGACGTCCGGGACGAGCTGTGGGTGGTCGGCGGGCGGATCTCCTACGACCGCCCGGCCGGCGCCCGTGACGTGCGCACGGTCGAGGGCTGGGTGCTGCCCGGCCTGGTCGACGCACACTGCCATGTCGGGCTCGACGCGCACGGCCCGGTCGAGCCGGAGACGGCCGAGAAGCAGGCGCTCACCGACCGCGACGCCGGCGCCCTGCTGCTGCGGGACGCCGGCTCGCCGTCCGACACCCGCTGGATCGACGACCGCGACGACCTGCCGAAGATCATCCGCGCGGGCCGCCACATCGCCCGCACCCGCCGCTACATCCGCAACTACGCCTGGGAGATCGAACCGGACGAGCTCGTCGCGTACGTCGCCCAGGAGGCGCGGCGCGGCGACGGCTGGGTCAAGCTGGTCGGCGACTGGATCGACCGCGACCTCGGCGACCTGTCCGCCTGCTGGCCACGCGAGGCCGTCCAGGCGGCGATCGCCGAGGCCCACCGCCTGGGCGCCCGCGTCACCGCGCACTGCTTCGCCGAGGACTCCCTGCGCGACCTGGTCGAAGCCGGCATCGACTGCGTCGAGCACGCCACGGGCCTGACCGAGGACACCATCCCGCTCTTCGCCGAGCGCGGCGTGGCCATCGTCCCGACGCTCGTCAACATCGCCACGTTCCCGCAGCTCGCGGCGTGCGGCGAGAGCAGGTTCCCGCGCTGGTCGGCCCATATGCGCCGACTGCACGAGCGGCGTTACGACACCGTGCGCGCCGCCTACGACGCCGGCGTCCCGGTGTTCGTGGGCACCGACGCCGGCGGCTCCCTCCCGCACGGGCTGGTCGGCGCGGAGGTCGCGGAGCTGGTGACGGCCGGCATCCCGCCGGTCGAGGCGCTGTCCGCGACGGCCTGGGGCGCCCGCGCCTGGCTGGGCCGCCCCGGCCTCGACGAGGGCGCACCGGCCGACCTCGTCGTCTACGAGGGCGACCCGCGTGCGGATGTACGCGTCCTGGTCGCGCCGCAGCGGGTCGTGGTGAACGGGACCGTGGTGAGCTGAGCGGCCTGATGAGGCGTGGGATTCGAAGGTGTGCGCGACGAACACCCTTTGGGGTGAAGTCCCTTCCCTGCGCTGACCCTTGGACGTTCGAGCCGTAATCCTTGCGGGGTCCCGAAGCGTTCCTTCTCTGGGGGTCCCACCCTTGAACGGCAACACCTTCCGCATGCCCGCGCGCCGCCGACGCCTGACCGCCGTCGCGGCCGCCACGGCCCTGACCGCCGCTCCCGTGGTCCTCGCGGGCGCAGGCACCGCCCACGCGACCGGCGACCAGGGCCGGGCGAGCGCCGTGGTCCTGCGCACCGGCCTCGACGTGTCCCTGCTCAACAAGACCGTGAACGTCCCGCTCGCGGTCTCGCTCAACGAGGTCCAGGCGCCGCAGAGCGCACAGAAGACCGCGCTCTCCGTCCGCCTGGACGGTGTGAACAACGGCGATCCGTTCAGCGTGCTCAGCGCCGAGGTCGCCACGGCGAAGGCGACGACGACCGCGCACGGGGCGGAGGGCTCCACCCGCCTCGCGCACGCCCGGCTGCACGTGCCCGGTCTGCCGCTGCTGTCACTGATCGAGGTCGAGGACGTCACGGCGAAGGCGACCTGCGAGGCCGGGAAGGCCCCGGTGGCCACGTCGAACGTGCTGGGCGCGGTGACGGTCCTCGGCAAGCGCGTCACGCTGACGTCGGGCGGCACCACGGACGTGAAGGTGCCCGGCGTGGGCGAGGTCCGCCTGGACCTCTCCAAGAGCGGGACGACCTCCCGCACGGCGGCGGCGACGGCCCTGGAACTGAGGGTCTCGGTGAACCCGCTGAAGCTCAACGTGGCCGAGGTCAACGGCACGGTGACCCTGGCGAAGGCGACCTGCGAGACGCCGAAACCGGCCGCGCCGACGCCGAAGCCCGCCTCGGCCCAGCCCGCCCCGGACGTCGAGCCGCAGGGCGCCGCCACGCAGGCCGACCTCGCGGAGACCGGCGGCAACTCCCTGACGCCGTACATCGCGGGCGGTTCCGTGGCCCTCCTCGCGGCGGGCGCCGGAGCGTTCGCCCTGGCCCGCCGCCGAAGCTGACCGGCGGGCCCGGCCTGAGGGGGGCTCGCGGGCCCGGTCCCGGGGGGCCTCGCGGGCCCGGATCGGGGGGATCCGGTGGCCCGGTCCCGGGGGACTCGGCCGCGCTCGGCTCTGGGTGACCGGGTGGCCCGGCTCGGGGACTCGGCCACGCTCGGCTCGGGGGACCGGGTGGGCGCCGTCGGGGAGGGCGCCCACCCGCACCCGGCCGGGCCGTCTCGGCTGGGCCCAACCCGTGGCCGGGCGGGGGCCGTTCGCGGCTCGGGCAGGCTTTCGCTCTGCCTGTGTGGGCCCATCCCGTGCCGGTGGGCGCGCCCGTTCGAGGCCGGGCGGGGTCGGCCCGCTGCCGTCGAGGGGGCCCCTGGCGTCGGATGGGCCGGCCCTATGCCGGTGAGCGCTCACCCGCTGCCCGGCGCGCCCCGCGTGGCCCTGTCGGTCCGTCATCGGTGCCCGGTATGGTCCTCCTGCTCCGTCACCGAGGCCAGCGCTCGCAGGAAGCCGTCCGTAGTCGAACGGTCCCGTACCGCCAGGCGCAGCCAGTCCTCGCCCAGCCCCGGGAAGGTGTCCCCGCGCCGGACCGCGTACCCGAGGGCGCGCAGCCGGTGCCGTACCGCCGCCGCGCCCGGGAGCCGGATCAGCACGAACGGGCCCTCGGCCGGGGTCACCACGCGCACGCCCAGGCGGTCCAGCCCGGCGAGGAGATACGCGCGGTCCGCCGCGATCGTGTCCGCCGCCCCGGCCGCCTCCTCCAGCGCCGCCGGCTCCACGCAGGCCCGCGCCGCCGCCAGCGCCGGGGTGGACACCGGCCACAGCGGCTGGGCCCGTTCCAGATCGGCGATCACCTCGGGGGAGGCGAGGACGTATCCGATGCGCAGTCCGGCCAGACCCCAGGTCTTGGTCAGGCTGCGCAGCACCACCAGGCCGGGCACGTCCGTGCGCCCGGCCAGCGCCTCCCGCTCACCCGGCACCGCGTCCATGAACGCCTCGTCCACGACGAGCGTCCGCCCGGGGCGGGCCAGGGCGGCGATGGCCGCGGCCGGGTGCAGCACCGACGTCGGGTTGGTCGGATTGCCGACCACCACCAGGTCCGCGTCCTCGGGCACCAGCGCCGGATCCAGCCGGAAGCCGTCCGCCTCCCGCAGCAGCACCCGGTCCACGGTGTGCCCGGCGTCCCGCAGGGCCGCCTCCGGCTCCGTGAACTGCGGGTGCACGACGACCGGCCGGCGCACCTTCAGCGCCCGCGCCAGCAGCACGAACGCCTCCGCCGCCCCGGCCGTCAGCAGCACCCGCTCGGCCGGCAGCCCGTGCCGCGCCGCCACCGCCGCCCGCGCGTCCCGTCCGTCCGGGTAGGCGGCGAGCGAGGACAGGGAGTGCGCGATCCGCTCCCGCAGCCAGGCCGGCGGGGTGTCCGCGCGGACGTTCACCGCGAGGTCGACCAGCGCCGCCCCGTCGTCGCGCACCTCGGCGTCGCCGTGGTGGCGCAGGTCGTGCCCGTCAGTGCGCATGGGAGTGCGTGTGCCCGTGCCCGTGCCCGTGTCCGTGTCCGTGGTGGTGGTGGTGCCCGTCGTCGTCCGGGTGGAAGTGCGGCTGCTGCGGCAGCCCCACCTTGTCCTCGAAGCCCGGCAGCGCGATCCGGTACACGCACGAGTCGCAGTTCATGCGCAGGTCGCCCTTGACGGCCTCCCGGTACCGCTCCATCACCAGGTCCAGCAGCTCCGGCTCGGGCCCGATCACGTCCGCCGACCGCACGTCGAGGCCGGGGTGCGCCGCCGCCCATGCCTCGGTCTGCTCGCGCACCCGGTCCGGCAGGATGCCGGTGAACAGGAAGTACGGCAGGACCACGATCCGCCGCGCGCCGAGCTTCGCGCACCGCTCGAGCCCGCTCGGCACGTCCGGCGCCGCGAGCGACACGAACGCCGTCTCCACGGCGCCGTATCCGCGGCCCTCCCACAGCAGCCGGGCCGCCTTGAAGACCTCGGCGTTGGCGTCCGGGTCGGTCGAGCCGCGCCCGACCAGCAGCACCGTCACCTCGGAGCGGTCGACGCCGTCCAGCACCTGCTCCAGGCGCCGCTCGAGGACGTTCAGCAGCGAGGGGTGCGGGCCCAGCGGGCGGCCGTAGGTGTACGTGATGCCGGGGTGCCGTTCCTTCTCGCGGGCCAGCGCCGCCGGGATGTCGCCCTTGGCGTGTCCGGCGGACACCAGCATCAGCGGGACGGCGGCGAAGCGGCGCACCCCGCGCTCCACCAGCTCGGTCACGGCCTCGCCGAGCGGCGGCGGGGACAGCTCGATGAAGCCGCCCGCTACGGGCAGCTCGGGGTGGCGGCGGCCCAGCTCCCGGACGAAGTCGCGGAACGCCTCGGCTCCGGCGTCGTCGCGGGTGCCGTGGCCGGCGATGAGCAGGGCGGGCGGGGTGGTCACACGTTCTCCTCGGAAGACGAAAGGGGGTGGTACAGCAGGGCGTTCAGCGCGGCGGAGGCGACCGCCGACCCGCCCTTCTCGGACACGTTGCTCACGGCCGGCAGCCCGCTCTCGCGCAGCGCGGCCTTGGACTCGACGGCTCCGACGAAACCGACGGGCAGGCCGATGACGAGCGCCGGGGCGGCGTCCAGCGTCAGCAGCTCCTCCAGCGCGGTCGGCGCGTTGCCGATCACCCAGAGGGCGCCGGGCCCGACCTGCTCGTAGGCGAGCCGGATGCCGTGCGCCGAGCGGGTCAGGCCGGGGCCGGCGACGCCGTCCTTGAGCCGGCAGACGGTCTCCCGGCGGGTGATGCCGGCCCCGACCATCTCGACGTCGACCACGACGGGCGCCCCGGCGTGCAGCGCGGCGTGCGCCGTGACCAGGTCGTCCTCGTCCATGACGAGGTCGGTGGCGTACTCCAGGTCGGCGGCGGAGTGGATGACCCGCTCCACCACGGCCCGGGTCAGCGGCGGGAAGGGGGAGGTGTCGAGCCGCTTGCGCAGGCGCCGGTAGGACTCCTCCTCGATGGGGTGGACCACGCGGTTCACCGGGCCTCCTCCTGGGTCTGCCAGCGGTAGCCGCGCGGGGTGACCATGCGCCCCGCGATGTTCCGGGTCGCGGTGTTGCCCACGGTCACGACCGTCATCATGTCGACCGTCGCCGGGTCGAGTTCGCCCAGCGCCGTCACCCGGCTCGACTCGTCCGGCCGGGAGGCGTTGCGTACGACACCGACCGGCGTCGTCGGCTCGCGGTGCCCGGCGAGGATGGCGAGCGCCTTGGGCAGCTGCCAGTCGCGGCCCCGGGAGCGCGGGTTGTAGAAGGTCACCACGAGGTCCGCCTCGGCCGCGGCCCGCACCCGCCGCTCGATGACCTCCCACGGCGTGTGCAGGTCGGACAGCGAGATCGACACATGGTCGTGGCCCAGCGGTGCGCCCAGGATCGCCCCGGCCGCGAGCGCGGCGGTCACGCCGGGCACGCCGATCACGTCGATGTCGTCGGACGCCTCGGCGAGCGCCGGCGAGGCCATCGCGTACACCCCGGCGTCACCGCTGCCGATGAGCGCGACCGCCTGGCCGCGCCGTGCCTCGGCGACGGCGGTACGGGCCCGCTCCTCCTCGGCGCCGAGCCCGGACTCCAGGATCCGGGTGCCGGGGCGCAGCAGGTCGCGGATCTGGTCGACGTACTGGTCGAGGCCCACGAGCACGGAGGCGCGGCGCAGTTCGGCCCTGGCGCGCGGGGTGAGCAGGTCGCGGGCGCCGGGGCCGAGCCCGACGACCGCGAGCCGGCCGCGTCCCGGACGCCGTACGACGGCGCAGGTGGCCATGGCGGGGGAGCCGTCCGCACGCTCCGACTTCCGCTTGGGGACGAGGAGTTCACCGCCCCCGGCGAGCGCGGCGGCCTCCGCCACGGACGGGGTGCCGACGGCCGTGAGCGGCGCGTCCGACGGGTTGGGCACCTCGATCGCCGCCAGCTTTCCGGCGGGGTACGTCACCAGGGGGACGCCGAGCCGTTCGGCGGCCTCGACGAGACCCGGCTCGTCCGCCTTGGCGTCCACCGTGGCCAGTTCGGCGAGCGACCGCGCGGACAGCCCGGCCTCGGCCAGCGTGTTCTCGACCAGCGTCAGCACCTCGTCCACCGGGGCGCCCTTGGACGCGCCCACGCCCGCCACCAGCGTCGGCGGGCGCAGCAGCACCTCGCGCTCGCCGGCGGTGACCGCACGGTCGGTGACGCGGATCGTGTACGCGCCCTCCCGGGCCACCGGCAGCGGCGGCAGCGGCCACGCCACCTCCGCTGCCAGCGCGACCGGCTCCCCGTCCAGCAGCGCACGCGACACCGCCGCGACCGCACCCTCGACGGGCAGGCCCAGGGTGTCCAGACCGGCCAGCCCCACGGCGTCCGTCGCCGTGGTCACCACCGGCACCGCACCCAGCACCTCGGCCACCTCGGCGGCGAGGTCGTTGGCGCCGCCGCCGTGCCCGCCGAGCACCGGCACGGCGAACCGTCCGCCCTCGTCGACGCAGACCACGCCCGGGTCGCTCGCCTTGTCGCCCAGCAGCGGGGCGACCAGCCGGACGACCGCGCCGGTCGCCAGGAAGCACACCAGCTGCTCGCACTCCGCGAACGCGCGGCGCACGGCGTCCGCGACGGCGCCGTCGTACACGCGGGTGTTCTCCGGCCACGCCGCGGCCAGCCGGTCCCGCGCCGCCGCCCCCGCCGCGGTGGCGGAAATGAGGCCGATCACTGGGCAACTCCTTCGTCAGCAGATGCCGGGGGCCGCTCGCCCCACAGCAGGAAAACGGGATTGGCCGCCGCGAGCCGGGTCACGTCCCCGGGCAGCGGTGCGAGCCGCGACGACTGCAGCAGCACGCCGTCGACGCCGAACCCGGCGTCCGCGAGCGCGGCACGCGCCGCCGGCACCCGGTCGAGGGCGGCCAGCGCGACCACCACCGTGCGCCGGGCGCGCCGCGCGCACGCCGTGACGACGGCGGGCAGCTCCCGCCCGCCACCGCCGACGAACACCGCGTCGGGCTCGTCCAGATCGGACAGCACCGTCGGCGCCGCACCGTGCACCACGTGCACGTCGACCCCGTGCGCGGCCGCGTTGGCGCGGATCCGCTGCACGCCGTCCACGGTCTTCTCCACCGCGGTGACGGCGGCCCCGAGCCGCGCGCACTCCACGGCCACCGAACCGGAACCGGCTCCGACGTCCCACACCAGGTCGCCCGGGCGCGGCCCGAGCCGGGCCAGCGCCAGCGCCCGCACCTCGAACTTGGTGATCATCGAGTCGCGGTGCGCGAACGCGTCCTCCGCGAGCGCCCATCCGGCGGGCCCGGCACCACGCCCCGCCAGCGTCCGTACGGCGCCCAGGGCCCGCCGCTCGTCCAGGCTGACGACGACGCTCACCGCCGTACCCCAGTCACGGGCGGCGGCCTCGGCGGGCGTCACCCGCTCCAGCCGCTCCTCGGGGGAGCCCAGCGCGGTGGCCACGACGAGGATCCGGTCGTACGACCGCAGCGCGGCACCGATCTCGGCGGGGCCCGCGCCCGGCCCGGTCAGCACCGCCACCTTCGGCTGCGCCCGGCACACGTTGACAGCCGTGCGCAGGTCGCGGCCGTGGGCGCTGACGACGACGGCGTCGTCCCAGGGCAGCCCGAGCCGTGCGAACGCCGCCGCCACGGACGACACCCCGGGACGCACCTCGAGCCGGTCCGTGCCGAACCGGTCCGCGAGCACCCGCACGATCCCGAAGAACCCGGGGTCGCCGGAGGCCAGCACGACCACCCGGCGCTCCTTGCGGAGGTACTCCTCGATCGTGTCCAGCGCCGGGGCCAGCGGCCCGAGCACGACCTGCTCGGCCGTCTCCGGCACCGCCGCCGCGTCCAGGTGCCGCCGGCCGCCCACGACCAGTTCCGCCCCCGCGAGGACGTCCGCGCCGGCCGGCTCGCCGGTGCCCGCGCCCACGACCGTGATCATGTGCTCGCACCCCGCTCGCGCAGCGCCCTGCGGGCCTCGGGGTCCGCCTTGCGGAAGCCGTGGAAGTGACCCGGGTGGTACAGGTGCGAGCGGGTGCCGTGCGCGTCGAGCGCCGGGCCGACCAGGAACAGCGTGTGCTTCCAGAGCTTGTGCTCCTTGACCGTCTCCTCCAGCGTGCCGATCGTGCACGTCACGATCAGCTCCTCCGGCCAGGTCGCCTGGTACGCCACGACGACCGGCGTGTGCGTCGGGTAGCCGCCCTCCAGCAGCTCCCGCACCAGCTGCCCGCTGCGCGCCGCCGACAGGAACACCGCCATGGTGGTGCCGTGCTTGGCGAACTCGCGGACCTCCTCGCCGGGCGGCATCGGCGTCTTGCCGCCGCCCAGCCGGGTCAGCACCACCGACTGCGCCACCTCGGGGATCGTCAGCTCCCGCTGCGCCAGCGCGGCCACCGCCGAGAACGACGACACGCCCGGCACGACCTCGGTGGCGATGCCGATCTCCTGGCAGCGGTCGAGCTGCTCCTGCGTGCCGCCCCACAGGGCCGGGTCGCCGGAGTGGATGCGGGCCACCTTCAGTCCCTCGTCGAACGCACGTCGGTACACGGCGACCACGTCCTCCAGCGACATGGTGGCCGAGTCCAGGATCTCGGCGCCCTCCCGGGCGTGTTCGAGGACCTCCGCCTGGACCAGGCTCGCGGCCCAGATCACGACGTCGGCCTCGGCGATGGCGCGTGCGGCACGGAACGTCAGCAGATCGGCGGCGCCGGGGCCGGCACCGACGAAGGTCACCTTGCCGGTGGGGGCTTCGGCCATGGGAATCGGTCCTCTCCTACAAGTCGGCACAAGACGGAACTATCGGTACGAAGTCGGTACGAGTCAGGGGGGCGGCGGCTGCCGGACGTGCGCACACGCCGGTGCATCGGATAGCAAGGGCCTATGGCGGTCTTCGTGGCGATCGGTGCGTTCCTGATGACGCTGGCCGGCGGCTGGACGGCACAGCGTGTGACCGACCGCCGCCACCTGGTGCTGGGCCTGGCGGGCGGGCTGATGCTCGGCGTGGTCGGCCTGGACCTGCTGCCGGAGGCCCTGAAGGCGGCCGGCTCGGAGGTCCACGGCGTTCCCGCCGCCCTGCTGCTGTTCGTGGCGGGCTTTCTGCTGGCCCATCTGGTGGAACGCCTGCTGGCGGCCCGCCGCGCCTCCCACGGAGGGGACGAGCACAACCACCGGGCGCCGGAGGTGGGCCTGACGGCCGCCGCGGCCATGGTGGGGCACAGCCTGATGGACGGCGTGGCGATCGGCGCGTCCTTCCAGGTCGGCGGCGGCATGGGCACGGCGGTCGCGCTCGCCGTCATCGCCCACGACTTCGCGGACGGCTTCAACACCTTCACCCTGACCAGCCTGTACGGAAACGCCCGCCGCAAGGCCTACGCGATGCTCTTCGCGGACGCCGTCGCCCCGGTCGCCGGAGCGGCCGCGTCGGCGTACGTCAGTGTCCCGGAGGGTGTCCTCGGCGGCTATCTCGGCCTGTTCGGCGGCGTCCTGCTCTACCTGGCCGCCGCCGAGATCCTGCCCGAGGCCCACCACGAACACCCCGCCCGGTCCACCGTGCTGTGCACGATCGCCGGCGCAGCGTTCATCTGGCTGGTGGTGGGCTTCACCGGGTGACGGTGTGCGCCCCGGGGCGGGTCTCACAGCTTGCCGCCCCGGCCGCCGTCCCGCCGCGCGGGCGCGATCAGCGTCGACAGATACGGCAGCGGGGCGCCGTCGAGCTCGTCGGCCGGACGGATCGACTCCTCCGGCAGACCCAGCGCCGAACCCCACACCGCGTCCGCGAGCCGCCCGGTCTCCCGCAGCGCCTCGGCCACCTCGGCGGCCTGCCGCCCGAACTTGTACGCCACGACCGTGCCGGGCCCGTGCAGCGCGTCCTTGAGCACCGCCGAACCGGCGGTCACCGGCACCAGCGTCAGCGGCTCGGTGCCCTCGGTCAGCACCGCGCCCGAGCGGGCCGCCAGATCCTGCATCGCGGTGATGCCGGGCACCGTCTCCACGGCCGTGCCGGGCACCAGCCCGGCGATCGTCTGCGCGAGATAGGTGAACGTGGAGTACACGTTGGGGTCGCCGATCGTCGCGAACGCCACCGTGCCGTGCTCCCGCAGCAGCGCCGCGACCCGCTCGCCGGCCGCGTCCCAGGCCGCCTCCCGGCGCCCCCGGTCGGTGCGCTCGTTCAGCGCGAACACGACCCGGACGATCTTCTCCTGCTCCACGTAGTGCAGCACGGTCGCCTCGGCCCGCCCCCGCTCCCCGGTGTCCAGCACGGGGACGACGACGACATCGGCGGCGCGCAGCGCGTTCACGCCCTTGACGGTCACCAGTTCCGGATCGCCCGGACCGACTCCGACCCCGATCAGCCTGCTGCTCATGACGTCCGGCACCTCTCCACGAACCGACGGGCGACCCCGGGCGCCGACGCCCAGTGGGTGTGCAGATAGCTCGCGTGCACACCGCCCTGTACAAAACCTTCGACCCGCCTGGCCGGGGCACGGACCCCCCAGGCGGGAGCCGCGCCGGCGCCGGGTTCGACGACCGTGCGGTGGAACTCGTGCCCCCGCATCCGTGTCCCGGCCGGCGCGAGCACACTGTCACCGACGGCCACGGCGTCCCGGTAGCCGAGCGTCAGCCGCTCGGTCATCCGCGCGGTGGCGTCCAGCACCCCGCACATCGGCTGCCCGTCCAGCTCCCGGCACAGATACAGCAGCCCAGCGCACTCGGCGGCGACCGGGGCACCGGAGAGAGCGAGCTCGGCGATCGCCTTGCGCAACGGCTCGTTGGCGGACAGCTCACCGGCGTACACCTCGGGGAACCCGCCACCGATGACCAACCCGGCGGTGCCCTCCGGCAACTGCGCGTCCCGCAGCGGATCGAAGGTCACGACCTCGGCCCCCGCGGCGGTCAGCAGCTCGGCGTGCTCGGCGTAGGAGAAGGTGAACGCGGGCCCTCCGGCGAGGGCGACCACGGGTCGCCGCGCCACGGAGGTGACGGGCGCCTCCCACGGCTCGTCGGTCAGCGCCCCGGCGCCGCGCGCCAGCGCGAGCAGCGCCTCGAGGTCGCACCCGGCGGCGACCTGCGCCCCCATCGCCGCGACGGCCTCCACCGCGGCGGACGTCCGCTCGGCCACCGGCACCAGCCCCAGGTGCCGGGAAGGCGTCGACACCTGCTCGGCCCGCCCCAGGACGCCCAGCACCGGCACCCCCGCCGCGTCCAGGGCTTCCCGCAGCAGCGCCTCGTGCCGCTCGGAGCCGACCTTGTTCAGGATGACGCCCCCGACCCGCACCTCGGGGTCCCAGGACGCGAAGCCGTGCACCAGCGCCGCCACCGACCGCGACTGCGACGACGCGTCGACGACCAGCACGACCGGCGCCCGCAGCAGCTTCGCGACCTGCGCGGTGGAGGCCAGCTCGCCCTCCCCGGCCGCGCCGTCGTACAGCCCCATCACGCCCTCCACCACGGCCAGGTCGCACCCCGAGGAGCCGTGCAGGAACAGCGGAGCGACCAGCTCCGGCCCGCACAGATACGCGTCGAGGTTGCGGCCCGGCCGCCCGGTGGCCAGGGCGTGATACCCGGGGTCGATGTAGTCCGGGCCCACCTTGTGCGGGGACACGGAAAGTCCCCGCGCGGCGAACGCGGCCATCAGCCCCGTGGCGACGGTGGTCTTGCCGCTGCCCGAGGAGGGCGCGGCGACGACCAGCCGGGGAACGGACATCACCACTCGATGCCCCTCTGGCCCTTCTGCCCGGCGTCCATCGGATGCTTGACCTTGGACATGTCGGTGACCAGGTCGGCGAAGTCCACGAGCTTCTCCGGCGCGTTCCGCCCGGTGATCACCACGTGCTGGGTGCCCGGCCGGTCGCGCAGCACGTCGATCACCTCGTCGGTGTCGACCCACCCCCAGTGCATCGGGTAGGCGAACTCGTCGAGCACGTACAGCTGGTACGTCTCGGCGGCCAGGTCCCGCTTGACCTGCTCCCAGCCCTCGCGGGCCTTCTCCTCGTTGTCCATCTGCGCGTCGCGCTGGACCCAGGACCAGCCCTCGCCCATCTTGTGCCAGTCGACGGTGCCGCCCTCGCCGGAGGCGCCGAGGACGCGCAGCGCGTTCTCCTCGCCGACCTTCCACTTCGCCGACTTGACGAACTGGAACACCCCGATCGGCCAGCCCTGGTTCCAGGCCCGCAGCGCCAGTCCGAAGGCGGCCGTCGACTTGCCCTTGCCGACGCCGGTGTGCACGACGACCAGCGGACGGTTGCGGCGCTGACGGGTCGTCAGGCCGTCGTCCGGTACGACACTCGGCTGTCCCTGCGGCATTACGCGGCCCTCCTCGAAGTCCCCTGCACGTCCTTGACCAGCCCGGCGATCGAGTCCGCCCGCAGCTCGTCGAGCGTGACGGCGCTGCCGCCCAGATCGGCGGCGAGCTGCCCGGCGAGCCCGAGCCGCACCGGCCCCGACTCGCAGTCCACGACCACCGAGGCGACCGAGTCGGCCGCGAACAGCCGCGCCGCCCGGCCGGCGAGCGCCACCGGCTCCGGGCCGCCCGTCGCCCGGCCGTCGGTCACGACCACGACCAGCGCCCGGCGCGCCGGGTCCCGCAGCCGCTCCACCCGCAGCACCTCGTGCGCCTTGAGCAGCCCGGCCGCCAACGGCGTACGCCCGCCCGTCGGCAGCGACTCCAGGCGCGCGGCGGCCGCGTCCACGGACGACGTCGGCGGCAGGGCCACATCCGCGGCCGATCCGCGGAAGGTCACCAGCCCCACCTTGTCCCGCCGCTGGTAGGCGTCCAGCAGCAGCGACAGCACGGCACCCTTGACCGCGCTCATCCGCTGCCGCGCCGCCATCGACCCGGAGGCGTCCACCACGAACAGCACGAGGTTGCCCTCACGCCCCTCGCGGGCCGCCTGCCGCAGATCGTCCCGGCGGATCACCAGCCCCGGCCCGGAACGGCCCCGCGCCCGCTGGTGCGGGGCCGCCGCCTGCACGGTCGCCGCCAGGTGCAGCTTGGTCAGCGCACCCTGCGGCCGGCGCGCCCCGGTGGTGCGCCCCTGCTCGGTGCGCGCCCGCGAACGCCGGCCGGAGGCACCCTCGCCGATCCCGGGCACGCTCAGCACCTTGGTGCGAAAGGGCTCGGAGGCCCGTGCGGCGGGCTGCTCGGCCGCCCCCGCGCCCGACGGCTGCGGCTCACCGCCGTCGCCCTCCTCGGGCCGCGCCCCGGTGTCGCCGCCCTGCGGACCGGCGTCGGGGGACGGCTGCCCGCCGCCCCCACCGGGACCGTCGGGGCCGGGATCGGGGTCAGGGTCGTCGTCGGGGGACTCGCCGGAGAACTCCTCCAGCGTCCGGTCGAGCTTGTCCTCGTCCAGGCCGGGCGCGTCGAAGGGGTTGCGGCGCCGCCGGTGCGGCAGCGCCAGCAGCGCCGCCTGCCGCACGTCCTCGGCGAGCACGTCGGTCCGCCCGGCCCACGCGGCCAGCGCGGTCGCGGTGCGGGCCATGACGATGTCGGCGCGCATGCCGTCCACCTCGAACGCCGCACAGGTCGCCGCGATCTGCCGCAGCGCACCGTCGCCCAGGCGCACCTGCGGCAGCAGCGCCCGCGCCGCCGTGATCCGCTGCCGTACCGCGCTCTCCTCCTCTGCCCAGCGCGTCGCGAAAGCGGCCGGGTCGGCGTCGTACGCCAAGCGCCGCTTGACGACCTCCACCCGCTGGTCGGGCTCACGGGAGGCGGCGACCTCCACGGTCAGCCCGAACCGGTCGAGCAACTGCGGCCGCAGTTCGCCCTCTTCCGGGTTCATGGTGCCGACCAGCAGGAACTTCGAGGCGTGCCGCACGGAGACGCCCTCGCGCTCCACGTAGGAGGCGCCCATCGCCGCCGCGTCCAGCAGCAGGTCGACCAGGTGGTCGTGGAGCAGGTTGACCTCGTCCACGTACAGGATGCCGCGGTGCGCGTCGGCGAGCAGGCCCGGCTCGAACGCCTTCACGCCCTCGGCGAGCGCACGCTCGATGTCGAGCGCGCCGACCAGCCGGTCCTCGGAGGCGCCGACGGGCAGTTCGACCATGCGGGCGGGGCGCGCGACGCCCGCCCCCGGCTCGTGCGGGCCGTCCGGGCAGGACGGGTCCGGGGCCGCCGGGTCGCAGGAGAAGCGGCAGCCGGCGACGACGTCGACCTCCGGCAGCAGCGCCGACAGCGCGCGCACGGCCGTCGACTTCGCGGTGCCCTTCTCGCCGCGCACCAGCACCCCGCCGACCGCCGGCGAGACGGCGTTCAGCAGCAGCGCGAGCCGCAGGTCGTCCTGGCCGACGACGGCCGTGAAGGGAAAGGGGGTGGTCACTTCTCGTCGCCCTCCAGGTCGCCTTCCAGCTCCAGATACGCGGCGCGCAGCCGCTCCAGCGTGTCCGCGTCCGGCTCCGCCCACAGGCCGCGCTCGGCGGCCTCCAGCAGTCGTTCCGTGATGCCCCGCAGCGCCCATGGGTTGGACTTCTTCATGAAGTCCCGGTTCTCCGGGTCGAAGACGTACTCGGCGCTGAGCTTCTCGTACATCCAGTCGTCGACCACGCCCGCCGTGGCGTCGTAGCCGAACAGGTAGTCGACGGTCGCCGCCATCTCGAAGGCGCCCTTGTAGCCGTGCCGCCGCATGGCCGCCATCCAGCGCGGGTTGACCACGCGGGCCCGGAACACCCGGTGCGTCTCCTCGCCGAGCGTGCGCGTCCTCACCTGGTCGGGGGTGGCGCTGTCCCCCACGTACGCCTCGGGGTTGGCGCCGGTCAGGTGCCGGACCATGGCGACCATGCCGCCGTGGTACTGGAAGTAGTCGTCGGCGTCGACCAGGTCGTGCTCACGGGTGTCGACGTTCTTCGCGGCGACCGCGATCCGCTTGAACGCGGTCTCCATGTCCCCGCGCGCCGCCCGCCCGTCGAGCCCCCGCCCGTAGGCGTAGCCGCCCCACACCGCGTACACCTCGGCGAGGTCGGCGTCCGAGCGCCAGTTGCGGGCGTCGATCAGCGGCAGCAGACCGGCGCCGTACGCGCCCGGCTTGGAACCGAAGATGCGGGCCGTGGCCCGGCGCCGGTCGCCGTGCTCGGCAGTGTCCGCGTCGGCGTGCGCCTTGACGTAGTTGCGCTCGCCGGGCTCGTCCAGCTCCGCCACCTTGCGGACCGCGTCGTCGATCAGCGCCACGACGTGCGGGAACGCGTCACGGAAGAAGCCGGAGATGCGGACCGTGACGTCGATGCGCGGCCGGCCCAGTTCCTCCAGGGGCACCACCTCGAAGCCCGTCACGCGGCGCGAGGCCTCGTCCCAGACGGGACGGCAGCCCAGCAGCGCCAGGATCTCCGCGATGTCGTCGCCCTGCGTGCGCATCGCGGACGTGCCCCACACCGTGAGACCGACCGACTTCGGGTACTCACCCGTGTCCTGGAGATAGCGGGCCACGAGCGAGTCGGCGAGCGACTGCCCGACCTCCCAGCTCAGCCGCGACGGGATCGCCTTGGGGTCGACCGAGTAGAAGTTCCGGCCGGTCGGCAGGACGTTGACCAGACCGCGGGTCGGCGAACCGGACGGCCCCGCGGGGACGTAACCGCCGTCGAGCGCCTTCAGGATGTGCCCGATCTCGTCGGTCGTCCGGGCGAGGCGCGGCACGACCTCCGTGCACGCGAACTCCAGCACGGCTACGGCGTCGGGCAGTTCGGCGCCGAGGACGTCCCTGAGCAGACCGCGGCTGAGGGAAGCGTCCCAGCCGCGCTCCTCCATGCCCTCCGCGATCCGCCGGCACAGCTGCTCCAGCAGGTCGATCGCGTCGGACGCGGTGCGCGCCGGGCCGTCCACCAGGTCCGTCAGCTCCACCGGCACCTTCACCGGGGCACCCGGCTCGCCCAGCAGCTCCTTCTCGACCAGCCCGAAGTGCGCCGCGAGCGAGGCCCGCAGGCCCGGCAGGGCGTTCGCCTGCCCGCCCCACACCTGCGAGGCGCGCAGCACCGCCAGCACCAGGTTGACGCGCGGCTCGGCGACCGGGCCACCGCCCAGGACGTGCAGGCCGTCGCGGATCTGCACGTCCTTGATCTCGCACAGATAGCCGTCGATGTGCATGACGAACTCGTCGAACTCTTCGTCGTCCGGCTGCTCGTCCACATGCAGGTCGTGGTGCAGCTCGGCGGCCTTCACCAGCGTCCAGATCTGCGCGCGGACGGCCGGCGCCTTCGCCGGGTCCAGGTCGGACACCAGCGCGTACTCGTCGAGCAGCTGCTCCAGCTTCGCCAGGTCGCCGTAGGTGTCGGCGCGGGCCATCGGCGGTACGAGGTGGTCGACGACCGTGGCGTGCCCGCGCCGCTTGGCCTGGGTCCCCTCGCCGGGGTCGTTGACGATGAACGGGTAGATCAGCGGCAGGTCACCGAGGACGGCGTCGGGGGCGCACCCTCCGGACAGGCCGAGGCCCTTGCCGGGCAGCCACTCCATCGTGCCGTGCTTGCCCATGTGCACGATCGCGTCCGCGCCGAAGCTGTTGTCCAGCCAGCGGTAGGCCGCCATGTAGTGGTGGGACGGCGGCATGTCGGGGTCGTGGTAGATCGCGATCGGGTTCTCGCCGAAGCCGCGCGGCGGCTGGATCATCACGACGACGTTCCCGAACTGCAGGGAGGCCAGCACGATGTCGTCGCCGTCGACGTACAGGGAGCCCGGCGGCTCGCCCCACGCCTGGAGCATGGCGTCCCGGAGCTCCGGGTCCAGCGTGTCGAACCACGCGCGGTAGTCCGCCAGCGGCACCCGCGCGGGGGCGGAGGCCAGCTGCTCCTCGGTCAGCCACTCGACGTCGTGGCCGCCGGCCTCGATCAGCCGGTGGATCAGCTCGTCACCGCCGGAGGGGTACTCGGTCAGCGCGTACCCGGCGTCCCGCAGCGCGTCCAGCACCCGCACCGCCGACGCGGGCGTGTCCAGGCCGACGGCGTTGCCGACGCGGGAGTGCTTGGTGGGGTAGGCGGTGAAGACCAGCGCGATCTTCTTCTCGGCGTTCGGCTTGTGCTTCAGCCGGGCGTGCCGCACGGCGATCCCGGCGACACGCGCGGCCCGCTCCGGGTCGGCCACGTACACCGGGACCTCGTCCGGGCCCTGCTCCTTGAAGGAGAACGGCACGGTGATCAGCCGGCCGTCGAACTCCGGGATCGCGACCTGCATCGCCGCGTCCATGGGGGACAGGGCCGCGTCCGACTCCTCCCAGGCGCTCTTCGACGAGGTCAGGCAGAGCCCCTGCAGCACCGGGACGTTCAGCTCGGCGAGCGCGCCGATGTCCCAGGCCTCCTCGTCGCCGCCCGCCGACGCCTGCGAGGCGTGGGTGCCGCCGGCCGCGAGCACGGTGGCGACCAGCGCGTCGGCCCGCGCGAGGAGGTCGTACAGCCCGGCGTCCGCACCGCGCAGCGAACCGCAGTACACGGGCAGCGCGTTGGCGCCCTGCGCCTCGATCGCCTCGCACAGGGTGTCCACGAAGCCGGTGTTGCCGCTCAGTTCGTGGGCGCGGTAGAAGAGCACGCCCACGGTCGGACGCCCGTCCCGAAGCGCGTACGAGCCGTGGACGCCGTACTCCGGCATCTTTCGCGGCTCCTCGAAGCCCTCACCGGTCAGCAGCACGGTGTCCGACAGGAACCGCGACAGCTCCAGCAGGTTCTCGGGGCCTCCCTCGACCAGGTACCGCAGCGCCTCCGCGACCACGCCGGCCGGCACGCTCGACTCGGCCATCAACTCCGCGTCCGGCACGGCCTCGCCGCCCAGCAGCACCGTCGGGACACCGGACGCCTTCAGCGCGGCGAGCCCGTCCTCCCAGGCGCGCTTGCCGCCCAGCAGCCGTACGACGGCCAGGTCCGCGCCCTCGAGCAGGCCCGGCAGTTCGGCGGCGACGTCGACGCGGGTGGGGTTGCCGATCCGGTAGTCCGCGCCGGAGGCCCGGGCCGCCAGCAGATCCGTGTCGGCGGTCGACAACAACAACACTGTGCTCATGCGGGCGCTCCCGGTGGAATGAAAGGCAGTCCTTGCGGCGCGCCGGACTCGATGAGCCGCCACAGCGCGTCCGTGTCCGCGTGCTGTTCGATGAGGTCGCCGAGCCGGTCGAGCTGCTCCTCGCGCAGCGCGGCGAAGGAGGTGTCCGGCGCGGGCACGAAGCGGCGGCCCGCGGCGGCGGCCACCTCGCGCAGGAAGGCGCGGCGGAAGCCGTCCGACTCCAGCGAGCCGTGCCAGTGCGTGCCCCACGTCTGGCCGACGCGGCAACCGTCGAGGAAGGGCTCCCCGCCCGTCACGGAGGCGACCCCGTGGTGGATCTCGTACCCCTCGACCCGTTCGCCGAGGGCTTCCCCGACCGGCCGGGTGAGGGTCTTCTCGCGGGCGAAGCGCACGCGCACGGGCAGGACGCCGAGCCCGTCGACCGCTCCGGCGCGCGACTCGACCTCGTCCTCGATGTGCTCGCCGAGCACCTGGAAGCCGCCGCAGATGCCGAGGACCGGACGGCCTTCGGCGGCCCTGCGCACCAAGGCGTCGGCGAGTCCCCGCTCCCGCAGCCACTGAAGAGCCCGGACGGTCCCGCGCGTGCCCGGGATCACCACGAGGTCCGCGTCGGCCAGCTCCTCCGGACGGTCCACGAACCGCACGACCACGCCCGGTTCGGCGGCCAGCGCGTCCACGTCGGTGAAGTTGGACATCAGGGGGATCGCGCAGACGGCGACCCGCAGCACGTCCTCGCCCACGGGCGGGGAGACGGACGACTCGCGGACGGTGCCGCGCAGGGAGACCCGCAGGCCGTCCTCCTCGTCGATGCCGAGCCCGTGCCGGAAGGGCAGCACGCCGAAGGTGTGGCGGCCCGTCAGGCCGTGCAGCATGTCCAGGCCCGGCTCCAGCAGGGAGACGTCACCGCGGAACTTGTTCACCAGGAACCCGGCGACCAGTTCCTGGTCCTCGGGCGAGAGCAGGGCGACGGTGCCGAAGAAGGACGCGAAGACGCCCCCGCGGTCGATGTCGCCGACGACGAGCACGGGCAGCCGCGCACCCCGCGCGATGCCCATGTTCACGATGTCGGTCCGGCGCAGATTGATCTCGGCCGGCGAGCCCGCCCCCTCGCAGATCACCGCGTCATACGTGCCCCGCAACTCGGCCAGGCACTCCAGGACCGTGCCGAGCAGCTTCTGCTGGCGCCCGCCGTGGTAGCCGCGCGCGCTCAGCTCGCCCACCGGCTTGCCCAGCAGCACCACCTGGCTGCTCTGTTCACCACCGGGCTTGAGCAGCACCGGGTTCATCAGCGCGGTCGGCTCGATCCGGCAGGCCTGGGCCTGCATGGCCTGCGCCCGCCCGATCTCGGCGCCCTCGCGGGTGACGAAGGAGTTGAGGGACATGTTCTGCGCCTTGAACGGCGCCACTTTCACGCCCTGCCGCACCAGCCACCGGCAGATGCCGGCGGTCACGACGCTTTTCCCGGCGTCGGAGGTGGTGCCGGCGACGAGGAGACCGCCGTTCATCGATCACGCCCCTTCCCGATGAGGCGTGCGCCCGCGCACACGCCGAGCGCAAGCCAGCTCACGCGCCGGGACAGCCGTACCGCCCGGCGGATGTCGTGGGGGGTGACGGCGCGTCCCCGCCCGTTCAGCACGGGCCGGTGCTCGACCCGTCCGCCGTACGACAGGGTGCCGCCCAGCCGCACGCCGAGCGCGCCCGCGAAGGAGGCCTCCACGGGGCCCGCGTTGGGGCTGGGGTGCTTCGCCGCGTCCGCCCGCCAGGCGCGCACGGCACCGCGCCGGTCCGGGCCGGTGAGCACGGCGAGGACGGCGGTCAGCCGGGCTCCCGGCCAGCCGGCCACGTCGTCGAGGCGGGCGGAGGCCCAGCCGAAGCGCCGCAGCCGCGGCGACCTGTGACCGACCATCGCGTCCAGGGTGTTGACCGCCCGGAACCCGAGCAGCCCCGGCACCCCGCCGACGGCGCCCCACACCAGGGCGCCCACGACGGCGTCGGAGGTGTTCTCGGCGACCGACTCGACCACGGCCCGGGCGATCCCGTCGGCGTCCAGCGCCTGCGGGTCCCGGCCGCACAGATGGGGCAGCCGGGCCCGCGCCGCCTCCACGTCACCGGCCTCCAGAGCGCGTCCGATGGCGCCGGCCTCGCGCGCCAGCGAAGTCCCCCCGACGACGGACCAGGTGGCGGCGGCCGTGAGGGCGAGGGAGGCGGCGGGGGAGCGGCGTACGCAGCGGGCGGCGACGGCCCCGAGGGCGACGGCGCCGCCGGCGCAGACAGCGGTGTGCAGGGCGCCCCAGCCGCGGTGGTCGCGCCACAGGGTGCGCTCGACGGCGCCCGCGGCGCGGCCGAACACGGCGACCGGGTGACCGCGGCGCGGATCACCGAGGAGGAGGTCGCCGAGGAGGCCGGCGGCGGCGCCGTACGCGAAGACGCGTTCGGCTCGCACGGGGCTCAGCCGGCCGTGGGGTCGGCTGGAACGTCGCTGATGGGCCTGGTCCTCAACCGGCAGCCGCACATGGCGTCATGTCCTCACTCAGGGTGTCCGCGCCCTGGTTCGAAGGAGATCGGCGGTGAGAGTTCCTGGCTCCCGGGGTCGTTCAACCCCGGTGACAGTGGCGGGACCGCGCCGGACTTCCACCGGCTTCCTCTCCTGCCGCCGCAACTTGGCCCCGGCAGTCCACCACGGCTGTTCGAGGGCCGTCAACTTGCCCTTGACCTGGGACGGAGGAGTGTGGGCAGGCCCACACGGAGGGAACCTGCCAGGTCACAACGGAACGCGGGGTGCCGCTCGGGCACCCCGCGTCGTTGAGTGGTGAGGCCGGGTCAGGCGACGATCAGGCTGATGCCGTACGCCACCGCCGCCGCGCACGCCGCGAAGCAGGCGTACGCGCCGGTGACCGCGAGGGCGGCCGAGCCGCCCTGGGCCTGGGCCCGCTCGCGGCGGGACAGACCCATGATGCCGAGGGTGAACAGGGCCACCAGACCCACGGTGACCACGAGGCTGACACCGAAGACGGAGCCGAGGGCCGACCAGTCGATCTTCATGCTGCTTCTCTTCCTTCGTACCCGAAAGCGGCGGTCAGACGGCCGGGGCCGGGTTCGCGGTGGCCGGCTGCTCCGCCGTCGCGGCGGCCGGAGCGGGGATGGTGGCCATCAGGTCGTCTGTGACGGCCGGGCCGGCGGCCGGAGGCGGGGTCACCGCGGCGATCGCGGTGGTGACCACGCCGGCCGGCTCCTCCTCCACGGCGTTGACGTTGGTGTGGTCGACGACCTCGCGGCGGGAGATCTTCCAGATGCCGAAGCTGGCGGACACCAGGAAGACGGCGACCAGCGCGGTGCCCCAGGCGCCGAATCCGGTGACGTACTCGGCGAGCGCGCCGACCAGCGCGGCGGCCGGCAGGGTCAGGCCCCAGGCGATGAACATGCGGGTCGCCGTCGACCAGCGGACCACACCGCCCTTGCGGCCCAGGCCCGCGCCCATCACCGAGCCGGAGACGACGTGCGTGGTGGACAGCGAGAAGCCGAGGTGGGAGGAGGCGAGGATGGCGGTGGCCGCGCTGGTCTGGGCGGCGAAGCCCTGCTGCGGCTGCATGTCCGTCAGGCCCGTGCCCATGGTGCGGATGATGCGCCAGCCGCCGATGTAGGTGCCGAGCGCGATGGCCAGGCCGGCGGAGAGGATCACCCAGGTGGGCGGGTCGGAGTCGGGCGCGATGGCGCCGCCGGCGACCAGGGCGAGGGTGATGATGCCCATCGTCTTCTGCGCGTCGTTGGTGCCGTGGGCGAGGGAGACCAGACCCGCGGAGGCGATCTGGCCGGCCCGGAAGCCCTTGTCGGCCGCCTTGCCGTCGGCCTTCTTGCCGAGCGTGTACGACAGCCGGGTCGCGGCCATCGCCGCGACACCGGCGACGACCGGGGCGGCGACCGCGGGCAGCAGCACCTTGGTGACGAGGACGTCGCCGTGGACCGCGCCGAAGCCGGCGGAGGCGACGGTGGCGCCGATCAGACCGCCCATGAGGGCGTGCGAGGAGCTGGAGGGCAGGCCCACGAGCCAGGTCAGCAGGTTCCAGAGGATCGCGCCGACCAGGGCGGCGAAGATGACCTCGGGACGGATGCCGCTCTCGTCGACGAGTCCCTTGGAGATCGTGTTGGCGACCTCCACGGAGAGGAAGGCGCCCACGAGGTTGAGGGCGGCGGACATGGCCACGGCGATCTTGGGCCGCAGCGCGCCGGTCGAGATGGTGGTGGCCATCGCGTTGGCGGTGTCGTGGAAACCGTTCGTGAAATCGAACGCGAGAGCGGTGACGACCACAATCGCGAGGATCAGCGAGAAGCTTTCCATTTACCCAGGCATTCGTTCGAAGTCATTGGCGGGTTGAACGTAGGCAACCTGAGTGAACGGAAGGTGAACTGAGCCGGGCGTCCCGATGTCGGAAAGAGGGGGGCGCTGCTCCGTTCCACCGCGCCGGCCCGGGCGGCACACGGCCCCGGTGGCCGGCGCGGGATCGGGGGCCCGTTCGCGGGCACCGGGAAAGAGATTTCGGTCACCCGGGACTGGCAGGATCGCGGCATGACGGAGCAGAGGCGCGAGCGGCAGGACGGACGGGTGGCCGGCGAGGCGGAGGACGGCGGGGGAGAGGCCCGCGAGGGGGAGACCCGCGAGGGGGAAAACCGCCAGGGGGAGACCCGCGAAGGGGAAGCCGGTGAGCGGGAGGCCCGGGCCTGGGAGGAGCTGGTCGCCACGGCGCGCCGGACCGTCGCCGACGGACTGGTCGTCGGGACCTCGGGCAACGTCTCGGTACGCGTCGGTGACCTGGTGCTGGTCACTCCGTCGGGCGTGGCCTACGACCGGCTGCGGCCCCAGGACCTGACGGCGGTCGGCCTCGACGGCCGGCAGGTGCGCGGCACCCTGGTGCCGACCAGTGAGCTGCCGATGCACCTCGCCGTCTACCGCACGACGGACGCCAGGGCCGTCGTGCACACCCACGCCGTCCACGCCACGGCGGTCTCGACGCTCGTGCCGCGGCTCCCGCTCGTCCACTACATGGCCGCGGCCCTCGGCGGCCCGGTCCGGGTCGCCCCCTACGCGACCTACGGGACGCGGCAGCTGGCCGAGAATATGCTGGATGCCCTGACCGGCCGCACGGGCTGCCTCCTGCAGAACCACGGGACGATCACCTACGGCGCCACCCTCGACGAGGCCTACGACCGCACCGCCCAGCTGGAGTGGATGTGCCGGCTGTGGCTCACGGCGTCCTCGGTGCCCGGCCGCGCCCCCAGCCTGCTGACCGAGGAGCAGCTGGCGGAGGTGGAGGAGCGGCTGCGGGATTACGGACAGCGGCGGTGACGCGGGCCGGGTGAGCGCCCCGCGGTGGAGGTGATCACCCCGCATGTCGCTTCCGGTGGCTTGGGACGGAGCACGCCGGGAAACTGGTTCCCGTGCGCACTGTCAAAGCGACGGCCGCTGCCGTCACCGCCGTGATGGGTGCCGGGGCCGCAGCCGTGGTCGCCGGCCGACTCGCCAGCGACGCCGCGCTCAAGGCGCCCCCGGGCCGGCCGCTGCCGACCGAGCCCCGGCTCACCGTCCATGCCACGGCCGCCGGCCGGATCGCGCTCACCCGTGACCTGGCCGCCCTGCGTCCCGGCACCTACGGCCTCGCCGGTGACGGCAGCCACGCGATCGTCGGCCAGGTCCTGGACTCCGCCGAGCACACCGCCGACACCGTCGTACGCCGCCTGGAGCGCGTCACGCACGGCACGCTGGAACCGGGCGACAAGGTGTGGCTCACGGCCAATCTCCACGTCGGCGACCCCAAGGCGGCCCTCGGTCTGGAGCATGCCGACGTCGACGTGCCGGGGGAACTCGGATCCCTGCCCGCCTGGTTCGTGCCCGCCGCCCGGGACACCTGGGTGATCGCCGTGCACGGCCTCGGCACCACCCGCGAGCTGCCCATGAACGTCATGGGCATGCTGAACCGGCTGCGTCTCCCGGTGCTGTCCCTCGCCTACCGCGGCGACCTGGGCGCGCCCCGTCCCCCGGACGGCCTGAACCACTTCGGCGAGACCGAGTGGCGCGACGTGGACGCCGCGATCCGCTACGCCGTCCGCTACGGCGCCCGCCGGGTCGTCCTCTACGGCTGGTCCACCGGCGCCACGATGGCGCTGCGCGCCTCCGAACTGTCGGGGATGCGGGAGCGCGTCTCCGGGCTGGTGCTCGACTCCCCGGTGCTCAGCTGGCCGACCACGCTGCGCGCGCTGGCCCTGGCCCGGCGTACGCCGGGCGCACTGCTGCCGCTCGCGGTGCGCGCCGCACAGGGCCGCACCGGGCTGCAGGACGGCCCCGCCGACGGCACCATCGTGGCGGACGCCGACGGCCTCACGGTGCCGACGCTGATCGTCCACGGCCCCGGCGACACGGTGGCCCCCTGGCGCTTCTCCCGCCGCTTCGCCGCCCGCCGCCCCGACCTCGTCGCCCTGCACACGGTCGCCCAGGCCCCTCACGGAGCGATGTGGAACGCCGACCCGGACGCCTACGAGGAAGCCCTCCGCCGCTTCCTGACCCCACTGATGTGACCCACCCCCACCGCCCCTGACACCACCCCGCCGCCGAGCGCCGCGGGGCCCCACGCCGAGCGCCGCCCGCCCGACGGAGCCCACAGCGCACAGGCGCGCTGCGCCCCCCCCCCGCGCCGGACCGCGCTGCGCCGGACCGCGCTGGGCCTGCCCGTCCGGACGCCACGGGCGGTCGTCCGCCCGGGTGCCGCGGCAGCCTGCCGGCCGACGGAGTCCCGCATGCCGGGACCGGACCGACGGCGGCGCCGCCGACCGCCGCGGCGGGCGCCCAACGGAGCCACAGCGCACAGGGCGCCGCCGCCCCGCCGGACCGCGCTGGGCTTGCCCGCTCGGACCGCGTCCGAACGCCACGGGCGGCTGCCCGCCCGGGCGCCGCCGCTGCCTGCCGGCCGGCGGAATCACGCACGCCGGGACGGGGCCGACGGCGGCGCCGCCGACCGCCGCCCGGGGGGCCCGACGGCATGCCGCCGCGCCCGGCCGCGCCGCGCCCCCCGCCACCCCGCCGCCGTGCCCGGCCGCGCCGCGCCCCCCCCGCCACCCCGCCGCCGCGCCGCGTTGGGCCTGCCCGTCCGGACCGCGTCCGGCCGCCACGGGCGACCGGCCGCCCGGTGCCGCCGCTGCCTGCCGGCCGATGGAGTCACGCCGGGACGGGGCCGACGGCGGCGCCGCCCGACAGCCGGGACCGGGCCCCTGCGCGGGCGCGGCAGCCGGCTCCACGGCGAGGCCGAGGCGGCCAGCCACGGGCCCCGAAGCGGGGCGCACGCCCGGGCGGGCGACCGGGG
>NZ_JBEZWX010000037.1:0-3108 GCF_040637635.1 Streptomyces sp. NPDC028635
TGTCTCCGCGCTCGCGGTCGCCCGCCGGGGGGGGGGGGGGCGGGGGGGGGGGGGCGGCGCCGCCCCCGCCCCCCCCCACCGGTCAGGTCGTCAGTCGGATGCGGACGGGCCGGTCAGCCGCTGACGAACTTGGCCGTGAGCTGCGGCGCCGAGATGACGGACACGTCGTGCAGGCGCATCAGCACCCGTCCGTCGGTGGCGCAGGCGGTGACGGAGAGCCGGGCCTCGGCGCCCGCACCGGCGGTGCCGGGCTCCACCAGGACGAGGAAGGGCTCACCGTCGGGCAGCGCGTGGTGCAGCTCGGCGCGGCCGACGGCCAGCGGCAGCCCGGCGCTGTCCCGGAACAGCCGCACCCACACCAGGGCGGCCTGCAGCAGCAGGTCGGCGGTGCCGGGGGCGTAGTGGGCGCCGGCGAAGGCGCCGCCCTCGGTGCGGTGCTCGGCGAGCGCGCACTCCAGGACGAGCCGGGACTCGTCCTCGGCGAGCACCCGGCGGATGCCGCGCAGGGAGGGGCCGTGGAAGAGGGTGCCGTCGGTGTAGAGGGCGTCGGCGGCGCGGCCGCCGCCCGGCGCGGGCAGCGCGGTGACGGGCGCCTGCGCCGGGGCCGGCGTGGTGTCCAGCACGGCGGCGTAGTGCGGTCGCACCGCGCCGTCCTGGTTCACCGAGCGGATGGCCACCTGTACGGTGCCGGGGGCCTCCGGCAGCGGAGTGATGACGAGGCGGCCGTTCTCCGGCTGGGTGCCGTCGAAGACGATGCCCTTCTGCACGGAGAACTCGCGCACCTGGCGGACCTCGCCGCCGGTGGCGCGCTCCACCGCGCCGATCGCCCAGCCGAGCGCCACGGCCGCCGGGAGCACCGGGGCCTCGCCGATCACGTGGTCGGCCACGAGCGGGTCCCGGTCCAGACCGGCGATCCGCCGCTCGACGGTGACGGTGGCGGCGGGTGCGGACGGGACGCGCTCGGAGAGCGGGGTGGTCGGCCCGAGCACGGTCACCACGTCGTCGGCGCGTTCGGCGGCGAACTGGTCGGCGAACAGGGCGGCGCCGGTCTCCTGCGGGATGAGGGTGATGCCGCGCTCCCGGAAGACGGCCTTGATCTCCGGGGAGACCATGCCGCTGTCCCAGGCGCCCCAGTTGAGCGAGGTCACCCGGGCGCCGGGGTGCCGCTGCTTCCAGGAGGA
Organism: Streptomyces sp. NPDC028635; assembly: GCF_040637635.1. Lineage (NCBI taxonomy): Bacteria > Bacillati > Actinomycetota > Actinomycetes > Kitasatosporales > Streptomycetaceae > Streptomyces > Streptomyces sp. NPDC028635. Next base: position 1,182 of record NZ_JBEZWX010000037.1, read on the forward strand.
GGCCCAGGCGTTCAGCGCCTCGTTGGCCATGGCGTAGTCGGACTGGCCGCGGTTGCCGAAGAAGCCGGCGACCGAGGAGAAGAGGACCACGTGCCGCAGGGCGTCCGCGTCCAGCGCGGCCGTGACGGCGCGCAGCCCCGCGAGCTTGGGGGCGAAGACCCGCTCGATCTCGGAGGCCTTCTTCTGCGCGATCAGCTGGTCGGCGAGGACACCGGCGCCGTGCACGAGACCGGTGATGCGGCTGCGGTAGGGGGCGAGGGCGGCCGCCGTGGCCTCCGGGTCGGTGATGTCCACCGCGAGGTACTCGGCCTGGCTGCCCGCGGCGCGCAGCGCGTCCAGGGTCGCCCGGACCTCACGGCCGCCGACGACGGCCCGGTAGGCCTGCTCGACCCGCTTCGGTGTGGGCTTCTCGCCCGCGGCCTTCAGGTCGGCGACCGCCGCGGCCTTGAGCGCGGCGGCGTCCTGCACCCCGCGCGCCCATGTCGGCTCGTCCTCCAGCGGGGTCCGGCCGAGCAGCAGCAGGCCCGGCTGGTGACGGCGCGCCAGCTCCACCACGCAGGTGGCGGTGATGCCGCGCCCGCCGCCGGTGACGACCAGCAGGTCGTCGGAGCCCAGCGGCTGCGGCCGCGCGCCCGCCTGGTGCAGCGGCTGCTCGCCGAGGGTGAGGGTGACGCGGCGGGCGCCGTCGTGGCCGACCTGGACGGGCTCCGTGGCCGCGTCGTGCGCCTCGCCGAGGACCAGTGCGGCGGCGGCGCCGGGGGCCAGGGCGGGGGCCAGGTCGACGGCCCGGCTGAAGACCTCGGGGGCCTCCACGGCCAGCGTCTTGGCCAGACCGGCGACGCCGCCGATCGGCGTGAGTCGCTCGTCGACGCCGCCGAGGCCGAAGGAACCGTCCAGCTGGGTGACGCTGAGGTAGGCGGCGCGGCCGAAGGCCGCGGCGGTGCTCAGCGGCTCCGCCAGGTGCTTGGCCACCAGCAGGGTGTGGGCCAGGCGCCGTACGCCTTCCGCCCAGTCCGCCGGGGCCTTGGTGCACAGGTCGAGCACCAGGCTGATCCGCTCCCCCAGCGCCTCCTCGATGCGCGAGGCGAGCTCGGTGACGCCCCAGCCGGTCAGCGCGTGGTCCACCGTGTCGTCGACCCGCTGCGGTACGCCGGGCAGCCGCAGCACGTGCACCTTCCAGCCCTGCGCCTGGAGCCTGGCGGCGATCTCGGGTGCCAGGTCACCGCCGTCGTCCACGAGCAGGGCGCCCGAGGACGCGGGGTAGGCGTTCACCAGCTGGTCGGGAACCGGGAGCTCGGCCAGGGCGGCCTGTGCCCTGCCGATCCGCCCGCGCTCCGGGGCGGCTTCCGCCTCGGGCGCCGGCGCCGAGGGGGCGGAGGAGGGGCCGGCCTGCGCGGCGGGCGTGTCCTGCCCCGATATGAAGCCGACGATGTCCTGGAGGGTGCGCAGCTCTCCGAGCTGCTCGGGGCTGGCCGCGGCCACACCGGAGGCGAACCGCTCGTGCAGTACGCCCATGATCTCCACCCGCTTGATGGAGTCGATGCCCAGATCGGCCTCGACATCCATCCCGAGCTCCAGCATCTCCGCCGGATAACCCGTCTTCTGCGCCACGACCTCGAGCAACGCCGACGTCACCGACGCCGCATCCGGACCCGCGGCAACAGCGGGTGCGAAGGCAGCGACCGGGGCGGTGGCGGTGAGCGGCGTGGCGGCAGCGGGCGCGGCGGCGGCACCTGCGATGAAGCTGACGATGTCCTGGAGGGTGCGCAGCTCACCCAACTGCTCGGGGCTCGCCGCGGCCACACCCGAGGCGAACCGCTCGTGCAGCACGCCCATGATCTCCACCCGCTTGATGGAGTCGATGCCCAGATCAGCCTCGACATCCATCCCGAGCTCCAGCATCTCCGCCGGATAACCCGTCTTCTGC
>NZ_JBEZWX010000037.1:3206-67450 GCF_040637635.1 Streptomyces sp. NPDC028635
GCTCCAGCATCTCCGCCGGATAACCCGTCTTCTGCGCCACCACCTCCAGCAACGCCGACGTCACCGACGCCGCATCCGGACCCGCGGCAACAGCCGCAGCAGGCGCAACCACCGGAGCAGCCACCGGAGCAGCCGCCGCCGCATCCGCGATGAAGCCGACGATGTCCTGGAGGGTGCGCAGCTCACCCAGCTGCTCCGGGCTCGCGGCCACACCGGACGCGAACCGCTCGTGCAGCACACCCATGATCTCCACCCGCTTGATGGAGTCGATGCCCAGATCAGCCTCGACATCCATCCCGAGCTCCAGCATCTCCGCCGGATAACCCGTCTTCTGCGCCACCACCTCGAGCAACGCCGACGTCACCGACGCCGCGTCAGGGCCCGCGGGAGCGGCCGGAGCCACAGGGGCAGGCGCTGCGGCAGGAGCGGGTGCCGCGACGGCAACCGGAGCGGGCGCCGCGGCCGGGGCGGGGGCGGAAACCGGAGCGGAAACCGGAGCGGATGCCGGGGCAGGCGCCGGGGCCGGGGCCGGGAGCGCCGCGACGGCGGGTGCGGCGGGGACGGCCAGCGGCTCGCGCGCCGGGGCCGGGACGGCGGCCGGGGCGGGCGCGGCGTACGCCTGCGGTGCGGGGGCGGCGGCCGCGGTGGGCGCCGAGGTGGTGCCGAGTTCCAGGCCGGCCAGTTCGCGCAGGATCTCGTTGGCCCGCAGATGGGTGCGGCCGATGGCCAGGCTGTGCTCCTTGACCGTGTGGACACCGGAGATCACCTGGTTCAGCAGGCCCTGGTCGTAGGCGCGCTCCAGCAGCCCGGCGAGGCGCTGGGCGCTGTCCAGTTGCCCGTTGAGGTACTCGTCGTGCAGCGCCAGGTGGTCGGCGACCACGTCGGCCAGTCGATCCTTGTCCACGGGTGCTGTCTCCTGGGCGGTGAGGGAGGGGGCGGGAGCCGGGGCCGGCGCGGGTGTGGCCGGCGACGGCGCGAGGGCCACGGCGGTCGCGCGCTCGACGGGACCGGCGGCCGGCCGGTGGCCGGCACCCGGCTGCGGCGGCGACGGCTGCGCGGCGACCGGCTGCGGGACCCCGGGCGGCGCGGCGGCCGGCCGGGGCTCGGGCACGGCGGCAGCGGACGGCGCGGGCACGGGGGCGGGCGGCGGGACGGGCGCGGACAGTGCCGGCGCGGACAGTGCCGGCGCCGCGGTCGGCAGTGCGACGCGGTAGCCCGTCTCGATCGCGGCGCGGTAGGCGGCCTTGCGTTCCGGCGACACGTAGTTGATGCCGTTGAGCATGATGGACATGCCCTTGACCGGCTCGTGCTCCACGGGGGCGGCCACATACCGGTCGGCGGTCCGCAACGGCAGTCCCAGTACGGCGAGTTGGGCCACGGCTTGCTTCAGCGCGACGTCGGCGTCCTTGCCGGGGCCGGCGTCCACGGCCAGCGCGGTGTACGGGCGTTCGCCGAGGATGCGGCGCACCAGCTGGGTGAGCACGCTCTTCGGCCCGAACTCGACGAAGGTGCGGAACCCGGCCGCGTACATCTCCTCGACACGGGCGGCGAAGTCCACCGGGTGGATGAGCTGCTCGGCCAGGACGCGGCGGTTGGCGGCCACGTCCGCGCCGTAGGAAGCCCCTCGGGTGTTGGCGTAGACCGGACCGTGCGGCTGGGCCACCTGTGCGGCCTCGACGTGCGCGCGGAACGCGTCCACGGCGTGGCCGACGTACGGCGTGTGGAAGGCCGCGGAGACCGGCAGCCGGGACGCCTTGATCCCGGCCTCGCCCGCGGCGGCCACCAGCCGGGACACGGCCTCAGTGGCGCCGCCCACCACGATCTGGTCCGGCGCGTTGCGGTTGCACACGTGCAGCCCCGGGATGCCGGTCAGCAACTCCGCCACGCGCTCCTCGGAGGCGCTGACGGCGGCCATGGCACCGGCGTCGAAGCCTGCCTCGGCGGGCGGCGCCATCGCGGCGCCCCGGGCCCGGGCGAGGGCGAAGTAGGTGTCGTCGTCCAGCGCCCCGGCCGCCCACAGCGCGGTCAGCTCGCCGAAGCTGTGCCCGAGGTAGCCCTCCGGTGCGAAGCCCAGTTCGCCGAGGTAGCGGAACTGGCCGGCGGCGAGGGCCCCGATGGCGGGCTGGGCGTACTCGGTGGCGCGCAGCGCGTTCTCCTGCGCCGTGCGCGTGGCCTGGTCGAACCCGGGCGGCGGGAAGGCGATCCGGGAAAGCGGTTCGGCGCCCTCGAAGTGCCGGTTGGCGCGGTCGAAGGCGTCGCGCAACGGCGGCAGGGCCAGCACGGCGGTCATGCCCGGGTTGACGTACTGGCTGCCCTGCCCGGCGAAGAGCGCGCCCACCTTGCCGCGCTCGGCTGCCTCGGCGGCGCGGCGGCGGAAGAAGATGCCCTTGGGGTGCGACCAGGAGTCGGCGTCCGGGCGGGCCCGCAGCTCGCGCAGCGCCAGTTCGCGCAGTGCCGCCGCGTCCTCGGCGCCGCGTGCGGCGAAGGCGACGCGGGCGTGGCCGTCGGGGACGGGACCGGCCTGCGCGGGCGCGTCCTCGGCGAGCGCGGCGGTGAGTGCCGCGGTGTCGGCGGCGTGCCACAGGTGCACCTGGGCGACCGGGAACATCACCTGGAGGTCCTCGCCCTCGCCGTGCTCCTCGAGCACCAGGTGGAAGTTGGTGCCGCCGAAGCCGAAGGAGGAGACGGCGGCCCGGCGTCGCGGGCGCCGCGGGTCGCGGATCCAGGGCCGCAGAGCGGTGTTGACGTAGAACGGCCCGTTCGCGAAGTCGACGGCCGAGTTGGGCTGGTCGACGTTGATCGTGGGCGGCAGCACCTTGTGGTGCAGGGCCAGCGACAGCTTGATCATGCCGGCCGCGCCGGCCGCCGCCTTGGTGTGCCCGATCTGCGACTTGACGCTGCCCACGGCCGCGTACTGCCGCTCCGGCGTGGCCGCGGAGACGACGGCGGCGAGCGAGCTGAGTTCGGTGGCGTCGCCGACGGCGGTGCCGGTGCCGTGCGCCTCGAAGAGCTCGACGCTGGCCGGGGAGCAGTCCGCGTCGTGGTAGGCGCGGTCCAGGGCGAGGACCTGGCCCTCCTTGCGGGGGGCGTAGATGGACTTGAAGCGGCCGTCGCTGGCGGCGCCGATGCCGCGCAGCACGGCGTACACACGGTTGCCGTCCCGCTCGGCGTCACTGAGCCGGCGCAGCGCCAGCATGCCGATGCCCTCGCCGATGAGCGTGCCGTCGGCGTCCTGGTCGAAGGGCCGGATGCGGCCGGACTTCGACAGCGCCGGGGTCTTGCTGAAGCAGAGGTACATGAAGATGGTGTTCTCGGCGTCGCAGCCGCCCACCAGCATGGTGTCCGCGCGGCGCTCCAGCAGTTCGCTGACGGCGGCCTTGACGGCGCCCAGCGAGCTGGCGCAGGCGGCGTCGACGGTCATGTTGATGCCGCCGAGGTCCAGCCGGTTGGCGATCCGTCCGGCGACCACGTTGCCGAGCATGCCGGGGAAGGAGTTCTCCTCCCAGGGGGCGTAGGCGAGGCGGAACTTGGCGGCGATCTCCTCCGCGTCCTTGTCGCTCAGGCCGCAGCTGCGGACGACCTCCTTCAGGACGGGGGTCTGCAGGCGGGCGGTGAGCGGCTGGGTGAGCTGATTGGCGCCGGTGATGCCGAGGACGACGCCGGTGCGGGAGGCGTCGTACCAGGACTGGTCGGCCCCGGCGTCCTTGAGCAGGTCGCGGGCGACCACCAGGCTGAGCAGCTGGAGGACGTCGGTGACCTCGAGGGTGTTCGGCGGCAGGCCGAACTCCAGGGGGTTGAAGGGCGTGTCCGGGATGAAACCGCCGCGCTTGGCGTAGGTCTTGTCCGGTACCGCGGGGTCGGGGTCGTAGAACTCGTCGACGTCCCAGTGGGTGGCGGGCACGTCTTCGATGCAGTCGGCCGCCGCGGCGACGTTGGCCCAGAACTCCCTCAGGTCGCGGGATTTGGGGTAGAGGGCGGACAGGCCGACGATCGCGATCGGGTCGCGGGCGAGCCGGCGGTCGAGGTCGGGATCCTGCGAAACGTTCACAGCGAGGCTCTCTCGAGGGTCGGGGCAGGGCGGCATGGCCCGGCCTCGTGGGAAGAGGATGCGCCTACTGGCGAAGGTCTGCTGGTTGCCGTCGCCCGTGATACCTGAGCGTGCCGGTATCGCGGTCAGGCGGCGTCGAGCAGCGACGCGACGACGGCAGCGGCGTCAGCGCGGGTGAGCATGGTGTAGTGGTCTCCCGGACAGGTGTGCACCTGCAGGCCGTGGGGAGCGAGCGGCTCCCAGCCCAGCGTCCGGTCCCCCGGCACGAGGCTGCGGTCGGCCTTGACCAGCACCACGGGCACCGGAGCGGGCAGCGGACGGTGAGGGTTCGTCAGCCGGTTGTTGCGCAGCAGGCCGTCGACATAGGTGTCGTACAGCTTGCGCAGTCCGGGGAGCGGGGTGGAGGGCAGCAGCACCTCGTTGGCGATGGCTGCCTCCAGCACCAGCTTCAGACCGTCGTCCACGCCGAGTCCGGCCAGCCGCTCCGGGTCGAGCGGCAGCGGGCGGTCCCGCTTCGCGCCGAGGTACATGCCGAACCAGCCGAGCAGCAGGGACGGTTCCAGGGCGTCGTCGTCGTGCTTGTACGCCTCGACGGGCGCGATGCTGTCCAGCAGCACGAGCCGGGCGGGACGGCCGTGGCGGGCGGGCAGGGACGCCATGGCGTGCGCCACCACGCCGCCGAAGGACCAGCCCGCGAGCACGTAGTCGCCCTCGATGTGAGCGACCTGGACGGCCGTCTGCAGCCGGGAGGCCAGCGCGTCGATGGTGGTGTCGGCGTGCCCGCCGGTGAGCGCCGCCTGCCAGTACTCCGGCAGTCCGCCCAGGTCGAGCACGGTCAGCCCGACGCCCGCGGGAAGCGCGTCGGCCAGGGTGCGGTGGACGGACACGTCGAGCGCGCCGGGGTGGACCAGGTAGACCGTGTGGCTGCCCGGGGCCGCCGCGCGATGGCGGTGGACGACGGGCCGTTCGGCGCTACGCGGATGCCGCACGGCTCGCGCTCTCCTCCGCTATGTGTGCCGCCAGGTCCTTGATGGTGGGGTGGTACCACAGCGTGGTGGTGCTCAGCTCGAACCCCAGCCAGTTCTCGATCTCGCCGGCGAGGATGAGGGCTTCCGTCGAGTCGAGGTCCATCTCGTCGAAGTACATCTCGGGTGCTACCTCGGTCTGCTCTGTGCCGAGGCGGTGCGCGATCTTCTCGATCAGCCACTCCTGCGCCTCGTGAGCGCTCACTGCGGGCATGGTGGTTCCTTTCGGGAAATGGGGAAAGACCCGAGCGGGACAGAATGCGGCACGACACGTGCGCACGTCTGCTGTGACAGTCACAGGGACGCGGAATTCCGCACGCAGCCGCGTATCGGACGACGGAAACAACGGAGGAATCCACCGACTTCGAAGGAGACGGCGATCTCAATGCCATGAGAAGTCGCCGGAACGGCAGATCCCAGTCCTCCTTACTCGGCAGTCAGACTGGTTCCTGGTTTCGCTCGCCGGCGGTGGTGGGGCACCCCCGCGACCGGCTCCTTCGAGTCAGTGATTGGAGTCTAGAGCCACGCTTGAGGAAAATAAAGGGACTCTGCGTTAACTGCACGTATCCATTTTTCTACAGAAATGAACTAACCCTGATCCTGACTGGCCGGTCAGCTCAGACGGTAAACGGTACGTTATTCAACCATCAACAAATCATGATCATGACAAGCGTTTTCCGATTCAGCGCACAATAAAGATGCAGCGCACAGCGAATTCGGAGCACCACGGACACTCGGCGCTCCTGCTGTTCCTTTACTCTGAACCCCGAATTCAACCGCTCAGCCGACGTCGCGGGCGCGGTCCTCCCGGAGGAAGATGCCGTGGAACCCGAACGGAACGGCGTGCGGCACCTCCGCCCGGGCCAGTTCCCGGAAGGTGCGCGCGTCGAGGGCCAGCAGATACGACGACGCGGTCGCCGCACGCAGGACGACGGCGAGCACGACACCGTCGTCCTCCGCCCCGTCCCGGCCGGCACCGGGTGGGGCCGCGACGAAGACGGGCTCGCCCGGGTAACAGCCCTCCTCGTGCCACAGCAGCGTGCCGCCGTCCCCGACGTCCAGCTTCACCAGCTGGTTGAAGAAGTCGTCGGTCCGGCGATCACGGGAGCCGACACCGTACGCGTAGCGATAAGGCCGGCCGTTGTGCCGCCGGTAGGCGATGCGCGGCAACTCCAGGGATTCCGCCGCCAGCGGTTGCGCCGTGACGGTCCCGGCCTCGGGCTCCAGGGCGAACCGGGTGGGCATGGCCTGCGGGAGGGCATCACCGCCGCGCAGGGAGTCGAGGGAGAGGGCTTCGATCACCGCGGCGTCGTCATAGGCGCACAGGTCGATGAAGAGCCGGCCGCCGTCCTCCCACGCGTTGATGTGATGGAAGGCGAAGCACGCGGGGCCGCGCAGCACCGCGCGCACCTGTCCGCCCTCTCGGTCCATGACGACGAACCGGGTTCCGCGCTCCGGTTTCCAGCGGTAGTTCTCGATGAACGGACGACCGCTCAACAGAAGCCTGAAAGGGTTCACCACGAGAGGAAACTCGACCAGCACCACGTGCCGGGAGGTGATGGCGAAGCTGTGCATATACGCGGGCTCGTCCACGCGGTGGCGCCCGAGCAGTTCACGGCGCGGTGTGCCATCGGGCCGCTGGCGATAGACCCGGTATTCACTGCGGCGAGAGAAATGCGTCACATAATTGACGAGATCACCGGTGACCGGGTCCTGATGGGGATGCGCCGTCGTCAGCTGCCCGCCGAGCCGGTCGTCGTATTCGACCACTCCGACCGTGGCGAGGGTGTCCGGCGCGAACTCCACCGGCAGAGGGGATTCGGTGAGCGCGACGGTCCGGTCCCCGAAACGCGCGATGTTCACGTTGGGATTTGCGGGGCGGGCGCGCTGGAAAGGCGTGAAGAAACGAGCGAAGAGGCTTCGGCAGGGATCGGTGGCGAATTCCTGGTAACGGATCCGGCCCTCTGTGAGAACGGCCCGGCTGCTCGGCGTGTCCAGATAACGGTTCGCGTACCGCACCCGTCCGCCGTCGACGGCGAACCGATGGACCATGGCCTGTCCGTCGAACCAGTGGCGGAAGCCCGTGGCGCCGGCCTCGAACTTCGCGGGGCCGTTCCGCAGCAGCGTGCCGTTCAACCACTCGGGGAGGCATCCGCTGACCGGGAGTTCGACCGGCTCGGTCTCGTCGTCCAGGCTCTGTAAGCCCAGACTGAATCGCGCCATGACAGCTCTCCCCCGTTGCGCCGTGCTCATCCGGGCCCCCGACCCTGTGACACAGTGGATCGACCGACCACAGTGGACTATCGACCGCGAGCATCATGTACCGTCCACTGTGGAGTGTCAAGGAGAGCCTGTATGGACAACCTCAACGCCACAGCCGCCACGCTCCTGGGATTCCTGCACACGGGGGAAGCAAGCGGTTACGAACTCCTGGGCATCGCCGAGGAGGTCGTCGGCGCGTTCTGGACCGTCACCCGGAGCCAGGTCTACCGCGAACTCGCCGCCCTGGCCGAGCGTGGGCTGGTCATGGCCGGGGACACCGGACCGCGCGCCCGGGTGCGCTACCGCATCACCGACGACGGGCGGGACGCGTTCGCGCGGTGGATCGCCGCGCCTCCGGGCGCGGAACAGATCCGCTACCCCCTGCTGCTGACCATCGCGTTCGGCGGTCATCTGGACCGCACCCGCCTGCTGTCCTACGTCGACCAGCATCGGACGGTCCACGAGCGGCGCCTGAAGACGTACCAGGCGCGTCTCGGGACGGCGGCGTTCGACATCCATCAGCGCGCCACCCTCGCCTTCGGCATCCGTTACGAGGAAGCGGTGCTCGCCTGGATGGACGACCTTCCCGCCATTCTCGGCCCGGCCGGCGAGCCGTCCGCCGGGGGGCCGGATGCGGCCTCCCACGGGAGCGGCGGATGAAGAAGCCCGGCACCCCCTACGCCGACGACGGGACGGCACCGCCGGAGGTGAGTCCGTCGGGACGGCACCTGCTCGCCGCCGAGGTGCGGCAGGACGCGCGCCACTGGGACGGCGCGCCCCGCGGAAGCGGGATCTGCACCCGCAGCTGACCGCCGCAACTGCTCCACGGTCCCGGAGGACCGGACGTCCTTCCCATCTGGGATCTTCCGGACAACGGCCGACGTGGCGCGGCCCACCCGGCCACCTCTTCGTCCCCTCGCTCTGTCCCGCCGTCGGCACTCTCCCTCGCGAGCGCCGCAGGCACGCCCGGACCGGCGACATGAGCCGAGATGTCGGCCCTCCCCGAGCCGTCCACAGAACCGTTACCGGACGGCAACAGGATCCGGCCGAAGGTCCGTCGGCCCCGGGCTCGCACGGCCTGTGCAGGGCCGATGAGGGGTCGCGGGACCTGGCGGGACGCGGCGGAATCGCCGAATCGGTGACGGGCCGGGCCCACACCGCCATGATCGGCCGCTACGGTGATGAGCGCCCGGCGGACCCTGCCGGGCAACCAGGCTCGCCGCAGGAACACCTCGCGCACATGCGTGGCTCCTGGCAGCTTCGGTGCGACGCCCGAACGACGACGTCGCCCCGCTCGTGCTGAGCGTTCCCGATCAGTAAGAGAAAGGTTCGTGCGTTCCATGTACTGCGCTCGGCAGCGCTCAGACCGTCCGGTCACGCCCCCCTCGCGCTTCCGCCCGGCAGGGATCACCAGGACACGGACACACGTCCGCACCACCCCGGAGGTCCTCCGCTGCCCCGCGCATGTCGCTGTCGCAGCGGACCGCCCCTCGGGAAGACCATGATGGGCGAGCGCCGGCCCATGACCGGCACCTGGCACCTCGATCCGCAGCCGCGACCGCAGGACGACTGGGGCGGACCAGCCGTCTTCCCGCCGGATCCCGCCGCGCTTCCCCCCTACGCCGCGGCCGCCCCCGCTCCGGTGAGCGCCGAGGACATCGCCCTCGTACGGGCGAGTCTGGCGGTGGTCGGGCCTCACGTCGCCGAGCTGGCGGTGTACTTCTACGCCATCCTGTTCGCTCGTCACCCACAGGTCCGGGACCTGTTCCCGGCCACGCTCGACGTCCAGCGGGACCGCCTGCTGCGGGCCCTCCTGCGGATCGTCGACCTGGTCGACGATCCGGACAACCTCGTCGCGTTCTGCTCCCGCCTGGGGCGTGACCACCGCAAGTTCGGCACCCAGGAGGCGCACTACCCGGCGGTCGGTGAATGCCTGCTGGAAGCACTCTCCCGCTACGCCGGCCCGGCCTGGACGCCCGACCTGGCGGCGGCGTGGCAGCGCGCCTACAGCGCGGCCGCCGATGTGATGATCCGCGCCGCCGAGGACGACGCACATCGCCGCCCGGCCGTGTGGGGCGCGCACATCGTCCGGCACGTGCACCGCGGGAACGGCATCGCGGAGATCACCGTCCGGCCGCAGGCGCCGTATCCCTTCGTGGCGGGTCAGTACGTCAGCGTCGAGACGCCCTGGGCGCCGAGGCTGTGGCGGCACTACTCCCCCGCGCACGCCCCCCGGGACGATTCCGAGCTGACGTTCCATGTCCGTGCCGTCCACGGGGGCGTCGTCAGCAACGCGCTGGTGCACCATGCCCGTCCGGGAGACCCGGTCCGGCTCGGCCCACCGGAAGGCGACATGGTGCTGCGGCCGGCCGCCGGACGCGATCTGCTCTTCGTGGCGGGCGGGACCGGCCTCGCTCCGATACGCGCGCTGATAGAGCAGGCGGCCCGCGAGGGCATCGGCGACACGACGGAGGTCAGCCTGTTCATCGGCGCCAGAACGGCGGACGAACTCTACGGGCTCGACGACATGCTGCGGATGTCCCAGCGCCACCACTGGCTCCGCGTCCGCGCCGCCGTCTCCCATCAGCGCATCGCGGGGCTGGAGGGCACTCTGCCCCAGGTCCTCGCGGAGTTCGGGCCCTGGTACCGGCACGAGGCCTATCTGTGCGGCCCGCCGCAGATGCTCGGCGAAGCGGTGCAGGCCCTCCAACGGCACGGTGTTCCACCCCACCTCATGCACTACGACCCGTGGGACGTCCCCGTCCTCACCGCGCCCCTGCGGCCGCTCCGTCCGACCGAGGAGACCGACCAGCTGTGACCGACCACGACCTGCCCGGTTCTCTCGGCGAGCGCCTGCTGCAGGAGCACCTGGGCACCACCGACCGAGCGGCCGCCTTCTACGACCGCCAGGTACAGCCCTGTCTGACGCCGGCCATGCGGGAGTTCATCGCCCGGCAGAGCATGGTCTTCCTGTCGACGGCCGACTCCCGCGGCGCCTGCGACGCCAGCTTCCGCTCAGGTCCGCCCGGATTCTGCGTCGCCCTCGACGACCGCACCCTGACCTACCCGGAGTACCGGGGCAACGGCGTCCTGGCCAGTGCGGGCAACATCACCGAAAACGCTCACATCGGCATGCTGTTCATGGACTTCACGCACGACCACATAGGACTGCACGTCAACGGCACCGCACGGCTGCACACCGACCACGAACAACGAGCGTGGTTCCCGCACCTGCCGATCGAGACCGCGCCCGGCCGCCAGCCGCACCTGTGGGTCCACATCACGGTCGAGGAAGCCTACGTCCACTGCTCCAAGCACATTCCCCACCTGGAGCCGGCCCCGCGCCCCCGCCCCGCCCCGGACCGCGGACGCCCCAAGGACAGCGCCTACTTCACACAAACCGATCCCGCTTATCGGACGGCCCCCGACACCGATCCCGCCTACCAGGCGGCCCCCGGCGCCGGCCGCGGCGACCGGCCCGCGGCCCCCTGGCGCAGCCGCCTGACCCTCCGCCGCCGAGCGTGACTCAAGGGGCCCGCACACCCGCGGCGCCCGCGGGGTGCGTGACGGCCGGCGGCACGGTCACCGTCGTCGGGTGGGGGACGGTCCCCCGCGTGCACCGCTGAGGACGCCTCAGTCCTCCAGGCCGCGCCGCACGCGCCGGGACGGGCCGAACTCGTACAGGTCGAGGATCTGAGGCGGCTCCGCCAGCCCCGGACCGCCGGCGCGCACCCACGCCACGATGTCACCCGTGGCGTCCGGGTCGTTGACCAGGCCGAGCCAGACCGGCCGTCCACCGGCGGCCCGTCCGGCCGGTGAGGGCTGTACGACGATGACGTTGGCCTGCTCGCACGCGTCGAGGCAGTTCACCGCCCGGATATGGGCGAGCGGCCCCAGTTGTGCCTTCAGCGTGGCGAGTTGGGCGGCGTGGTCGACGCCCGGAACCTTGGGCGTGCCGCAGCAGCAGCCCCGGCATACGGTGACCGTGCACCGGGGTGCCGGTGCGGCGGGAGTCTTGCGGCGGCTCATGCGGTGGCCCGCTGCCAGGCCGCCTCGCGCAGCAGCCGCAGTCCGTTGAGGCCGACGATGACGGTGGAACCCTCGTGGCCCGCGACGCCGAGCGGCAGCGGCAGGTTGCCGGCCAGGTCCCAGATCACCAGGCCCGCGATGAAGACGGCCGCCACGACCAGGTTCTGCACCACCAGCTTGCGCGCTCGCCGGGACAGGGCGATCACGGCGGGCACCGTGGCGAGCTCGTCGCGGACGATCACGGCGTCGGCGGTCTCCAGGGCCAGGTCGGAACCCGCCCGGCCCATGGCGACGCCGGTGTGGGCGGCGGCGAGCGCCGGGGCGTCGTTGACGCCGTCGCCGACCACCATCACCTTGCGGCCGGCCTCCTCCCACTCCCGGACGGCGACGACCTTGTGCTGCGGCAGCAGAGCGGCACGCACGTCCTCGATGCCGGTCTCCGCGGCGAGGCGAGCGGCGGCGCGCGGGTTGTCACCCGTCAGCAGCAGCGGAGCCGCTCCGGTGAGAGAGGTCAGCGAGGCCACCGTGGCGGCGGCGTCGGGGCGCAGCCGGTCCGCGATGCCGAGCACCCCCACCGGCGTACCGTCCACGCTGACCAGGACCGCGGTGCGCCCGCCGTCCTCGAGGCCGGCGGCGAGCACCGCCGCTCGGGCGGAGCCCGCGTCCGAGGCACCGAGGAGCAGCCGGGCCGGTGCACCGACGGCGACCACGCGGCCGTCGACGGTGGCGGTCACCCCGACGCCGGGCGTGGAGTCGAAGTGCTCCGCCACCGGCAGGGCGAGCCCGCGCTCGAGCGCCGCGTCCACCACGGCGCGGCCCAGGGGATGCTCGCTCGGGCGCTCGGCGGCCGCCGCGAGGACCAGGAGCTCGTCCGTGCCCAGGCCGGACAGCGCGCGGACGTCGGTGACGCGCGGGGTGCCCTCGGTGAGCGTGCCCGTCTTGTCCAGCGCCACCGCGTCGACCTGACCGAGCCGCTCCATCACCACGGCCGATTTGACGAGCACGCCGTGCCGTCCGGCGTTTGCGATGGCCGACAGCAGGGGCGGCATGGTCGCGAGGACGACCGCGCACGGCGAGGCCACGATCATGAAGGTCATCGCGCGCAGCAGCGAGTCGGTGAGCTGCGCGCCGAAGGCGAGCGGTACCAGGAACACGGCCACCGTCGCCGCGACCATGCCCAGCGAGTAGCGCTGTTCGACCTTCTCGATGAACAGCTGGGTCGGCGCCTTGGTCTCCGACGCCTCCTCCACCAGGCGCACGATCCGGGCGATCACCGTGTCGGAGGGGTCCCGTTCGACGCGCACGCGCAGGGCGCCGCCGGTGCCGTTGAGGGTGCCGGCGAAGACCTCGTCGCCCTTTCCCTTGGCGACGGGCAGCGGTTCGCCGGTGATGGTCGCCTGGTCGACATCGCTCGCCCCGTCCAGGACCCGGCCGTCGGCGCCGATCCGCTCGCCGGGCCGCACGAGGACGGTGTCGCCGACCGACAGGTCCCCGACCGCGACGGTCTCCTCGGCGCCGTCGCTGCCCACACGCGTGGCTGTGGCGGGCGCGAGGTCGAGCAGCCCCCGCACGGAGTCGGCGGTGCGCGCCGTGGCCAGTGCCTCCAGCGCGCCGGAGGTGGCGAAGATGACGATCAGCAGAGCACCGTCCATCACCTGGCCGATCGCCGCCGCCCCGAGCGCGGCGACGACCATCAGCAGGTCGACGTCGAGGGTCTTCTCCCGCAGCGCCTTCAGCCCTTCCCAGCCGGGCTCCCAGCCGCCGGTCGCGTACGACAGCGCGTACAGGGGTCCCCAGGCCCACACGGGAGCGCCGGTCAGCTGCAGCGGCAGGGCGAGCAGGAAGAGGACCGTGGCCGCCAGTGCCCAGCGCGCCTCGGGGAGGGCGAGCACACGAGTGCGACGCCGGGGCGCCCCGCTCCCGCGCGGCAGCGGGGCCGGGCCGGTGGACGGCCGGGTGAGGGTGGAGGTCATCGGAGCGGAGTCCTTCACGGAGGCAGGGCGAAGCGGCGGCTCAGCCGGATGTCCGGCGCCGTTCCCTCCACCGTACAGGACCACATGAAGACCCATTCATACGTTCATGGGTCCGTCTCCGTAGGATGAGGGCCATGGGCCACGGAGCTGATGCCAAGACGACCGCCACCGCGCGCGAGCGCCTCGAGACGGTGGGTGCCGCCGATGTCGCGGCCACGCTCCAGGCGCTGGCCACCCCGTCGCGGCTGCGGATCCTGGCCCGCCTCCAGGAGGGCCCGTGCGCGGCGACCGAGCTCGCCGACGCCGTGGGCATGGAACAGTCCGCCTGCTCCCACCAGCTGCGCCTGCTGCGCAACCTCGGCCTGGTCACGGGCGAGCGCCGGGGCCGCTCGGTCATCTACGCCCTCTACGACAACCACGTCGCCGAACTGCTGGAGCAGGCCCTCTTCCACGTCGAGCACCTGCGCCTCGGAATCCGCGACATCCCGGCGGAGCCGTCGGCCACGGCGGCCGGAGCGCACTGAGCGCCGTCCCGCCCCGCTCTCCCGGGGGGCGGCGCGGTCGCCGGGAGCCGGCGGTGACCGGGTGCCGGCGCGGACCGTACGGGGGCCGGCGGTGACCGGGTGCTGGCGGGGTCCGTTCGGCGACCACGGCCGGCCTCGGGCGCTCGAGGGCGGGCACTCGGCGCCGGATCCTTGGCGCGGCCCTCAGTCGATGCAGAACTCGTTGCCCTCGATGTCCAGCATCGGGATGCACGCATCGTTGCCGTCGTACAGCGTTCGCACGTGTACCGCCCCGAGCGGGACCAGCCGTGCGCACTCGGCCTCCAGCGCCGCGAGACGCTCCTCGCCCACGAGTCCGGTGCCGACCCGCACGTCGAGATGCAGCCGGTTCTTGACGGCCTTCCCCTCGGGGACGCGCTGGAAGTACAGGCGCGGACCTTCGCCCGAGGGATCGACGCAGGCGAACCATGCGTCCCGCCGCTCAGGTGGCTGCGCACGCTTGAACTCGTCCCACGTGGCGAACCCGTCGGGCGGCGGCGGGACGACGTACCCCAGCACCTCGCACCAGAAGCGGGCGAGGCGCTCGGGTTCCGCGCAGTCGAAGGTGACTTGGAACTTCTTGATCGACGTCACCGGGCCACAGTATGGGCGAGCACTCTTCGGCGAAACCCTCACGATCACCGACGGCTCCGCCTCGGGGCGGCCGTCCGAGGCCGGGCGGCCGAGGGGTGCCGCAGGACGTCGAGGAAGACCTCGCGGAGGAGCCGGAGGCCGCTGGGCGGGGCCAGGCCCGGCTCGGCCGGGACGACGGGATACAGTGCGCGGGACGGCAGCCTGGTCGGGGAGGGCAAGCGTGAACGACACCAGCGACACCGGGCCCGCCGTGGGTGAGGCGCAAGCGCCCGGGCAGAGCCGACTGCTCCGCCTGATGCGCTACCTCCCCCTGATCGCCCCCGTCCTGCTGTGGGCCGTGCCCTGCTGGGTGCTGCTGTACACCGGCCAGCACTGGCCGCTGCCCGTCGCCCTGGTGGCCACCGCCGTGTTCCTGCTCGGCCTCGTCGGTATGCCGCTCGCGATGGTGCGCGGCCACGGCCGGCGCCAGCAGGACCGGGCGGCGATCATCGGGGACACGTTGCTGGGCGGCAGCTGGATCCTGTTCACCTGGTCGGTCCTGCTCGGCGTCCTCCTGCGGCTCGCCCTGGCCGTGGCCGGCGTCGGCGAGAGTCAGGACCGGGCCAGGATCGTCACGTGGGCCGTCCTCGGCGTGAGCGCCGTACTGCTCGGCTGGGGGTACGCCGAGGCCCGCCGCGTGCCCCGTGTGCGCCGGCTCGAGGTGCACCTCCCGCGTCTGGGTGCGGGGCTGGACGGCACCCGCGTCGCCCTCATCACCGACACCCACTACGGCCCACTCGATCGCGCCCGCTGGTCGGCACGGGTGTGCGAGACGGTGAACACCCTGGAAGCCGACCTGGTCTGCCACACCGGCGACATCGCGGACGGCACCGCCGAACGCCGCCGCGCCCAGGCCGCCCCACTCGGCACGGTGCGGGCCACCCGGGCGCGCGTCTACGTCACCGGCAACCACGAGTACTACAGCGAGGCCCAGGGCTGGGTCGACCTGATGGACGAGCTGGGCTGGGAGCCGCTGCGCAACCGCCATCTGCTGCTCGAACGCGGAGGCGACACCCTCGTGGTGGCCGGCGTGGACGACGTCACCGCCGAGTCCTCCGGCCTGGCAGGCCACCGCGCCCACCTCGCCGGAGCCCTGCACGGCGCCGACCCCGACCTGCCCGTCCTGCTCCTGGCACACCAGCCCAAGTTCGTCGGCCAGGCGGCAGCCGAAGGCGTCGACCTCCAGCTCTCCGGCCACACCCACGGCGGCCAGATCTGGCCCTTCCACCACCTGGTCCGCCTCGACCAGCCCGCCCTGGCCGGCCTCAGCCACCACGGCCCCCGCACCCTCCTCTACACCAGCCGCGGCACCGGCTTCTGGGGCCCGCCGTTCCGCGTCTTCGCCCCCAGCGAGATCACCCTGCTCGTCCTCCGCTCGCCGCACGTGGCGTCCGCGAGGCAAGGACGCGAGGGCGACGGCTCAGGCTCACCCCACTGAGACGACACCGCCATGCGGCACCCGCAGACGCTGCGGAGTCCTCTCCTGGCTCATACTCCCGAACGGATGGAACCGGCGAGATCACCGCGGCCTGTCCAGAGCCGTGACCGCGCCGTCGACTCCGCGCGCGCCGCGCTGTGCGATGCCCTCACCGGCGGGCCGGACAGGGGTCGGGCCCTGTTTCCTGCTGCCGAGCCAGCCCAGGAGGAAGGCCGCAGGTACGGAGACCAGACCCGGGGTGCGGAACGGATACCAGTCGAACCTCGATCCCGTGATCAGCGCGTATGCGGATCCTGACACGGTGGGTGAGAAGGCCGTGAGGACGGCGCACAGCAGCAGGCCCCCATAGACGCACCACAGCAGGCCCCTGTGATTGAACCCTTTCCAGAAGAAGGAGTAGACGAGCACGGGGACCACACACGTCGCCGCGACGCTCATCGAGAAGGCGGCCAGGAACTCCAGCGAGTAGCGGTGAGCGGCCGCGGACAGCGTCAGGCCCACGGCGCCCAGGGCGACGATGGACAGACGCAGGACCCTCACCTGCCGGCCGGCGGTGCGCGCGCCGTCGGTGCGCGCGAACACGTCGTGGGCGACGCAGACGGCGGCTGTGAACATCACGCTCGTCACGGTCGTGAGGACGACGAGGAAGGCGGCGCACGCCACGCCGGTGATCACGGCGACACGCATCGCCGAGCCGCTTCTCAGCACAGCGGAGGCGAGCAGGATCGGGGACGCCTGCCCGTTGACGTCGACGCCACCGATGTCCCTGCCGCCGACCACCGCCGCGGCCGCGAAGCCGGTGGCGATCAGCAGGAGGAAGTAGGCACCGGTCAGTCCCACGGCGATACTCATGGACCGCCGTGCCGAACGCCCGCTGCGGGACGCGCCCACGCGCAGGATCAGGTGGGGCATCGCCGCGGTACCGAGGATCATCACGATGTGATCGCTCAGCATGTTCAGGGGCACCAGACTGGAGATGTGCGCCCAGAGTCCCGGATGCAGGTACACGTCGGGCGCCACGCTCTTGTCCACGGCGGATGAGAACAGGCGTCCGGCGTCCCACGAGAACCTCTTCAGGGACAGCGCCACGAGCGCCACCAGCACCACGAGCGTGATGACGACCTTGGCCACCTGCATGCGGCTGGTGCCCCTGAGGTCCGCCACCGCGGCGAAACAGACGACGAGGCCGCCCAGCAGGACCGTGCACAGCACCTGGGCCGCATCACCGGACAGGCCGATCAGCATGGCCGCGATGACGCCGCCGGCCCGCAGCTGGAGCACCAGCATCGGCAGGGTGATCGCGAGCGTCACCACGGCCGCGGCAATCCGCGGCACGGGTCCGGATACCCGCAGGGAGAAGAGGTCACCGAGGGTGTAGCGGCCGCTGTCGCGGACCTTCCGGGCGACAAGCAGCAGCAGCCCGAGGGCGATGACGCTGTCGACGGCGGAGGCGTACCCGTCGTAGCCGAACAGGGCGATGGCGCCGCAGGTCGCGAACAGGGTGAGGACGGAGATCTGTTCGCCGGCCATGGCGAACCCGTTGAACACCGGGGAGAGGGACCGGTCGGCCACGTACAGCCCTTCCGGGCTGTCGTCGTGGGTGGCCAGTGTGAACACCCACAGCAGCGCCAGACCGATGAAGACGAAGAAGGCGACCAGGACCGGGCCTCTCGCCGCCGAACCGATCGGGTCGTGCACGCCCGAGCTGAGATACAGGACCACCGCGTCACCGCCACGGCTCGTCGGCCGGAGAAGCGCCCGGCGCCCCGGTCAGGGGCACGCCGGACGCCAGGGACTGTTCGAGCGGATCGCAGACACGCGTCGCGTGGTGCTCGTACCACCAGACGCTGCCGACGAAGACGCCGAGCTGGAGGACTCCCCAGACGATCCCCAGCGTCAGCCGCCCGTACACGGGCAAAGCGGCGAAGCCGGAGGCGCAGGACAGGGCGACACCGACGGCCATGGGAATTGCGTTCACGGCGAGAAACACCCGCTGGGCACGGTGTACGGCTCGGCGGAGCATTTCGGCGCGTTGCGGACGGGCATCCGTCGCCGCCTCACCGGGCGGCTTCGGAACGAAGGAGGAGGGCACGGAACTCTCTTGTGAGTAGGGTGGAGCTCGGGACGTGGTCCTGGACGTGGTCGCGCCGCCCGTCGCGACGCCGGGCCGCGTCGGGGGTGTCCTGGGCCGTCATGGGCTGTCACGGGCGGTCAGGCCTGTTCGTGGGGCGCGGGACCATCGTGGATGTCACTCCCTGCCGGCCGGCCCGAAGGGTCAGGCGACCGGCACCGCGCCTCGCCGGGCATTACGCCGGCTTCCGTTGACCAGATCGTTGAAGCGGTCGACGGCCCAGATGGTGCGCAGTCCCAGCGCACTCATCATCATCGGACGGGGGAACTTGGGCTCCTTCATCCACAATCCCTCCAGGTCCTCGTGCCGCTCGCCGTCGGCGATGAGATCGGCGATGAGGCTTCCGACGTAGGGGGCCTGAGCCAGCCCGTGACCGTTGCAGGCGATCGAATAGAAGACGTTGTCCTCGATCTGCCCGGCCAGTGGAAGCCAGGACGAGGTGATGGCGATCCACCCTCCCCACGCACGCTCGATCGCGACGTCGGACAGAGCGGGGAACCGCGTCGCGAAGGCGTCTGCGAGTTCGTCGACGAGAGCCGGGTCCGGTTTCTTCTGCGGGAGCGGGTAGGTCGTGCCGCGCTCGAGCCGTCGGACACCGAACACGATGGTGTTGCGCGGCGTCAGGCGGTAGTTCTCCATGATGTTGTGCTGGGTGACCAGTCCCGACCGGCTGGTCCATCCCAATGCCGCCAGACGGGCCGGCTCGATGGGCTCGGTCTCCACCTCGATGACGTAGATGGGCACGGACAGCCGTGGAGGAGTGATGTCCCACTCCCCCGCGTGCGCGTTCGTCGCCAGGACCACTTTGTTCGCCGTCACCTGACCCTGCGGAGTGGTGAGGACCACCTGACCGCGGTCGCGCGTGACGTCGGTGACCTTCGTCTGCTCGAAGACCCGCGCGGACGAGCCGAGCAGTACGCGGCGCAGACCCAGGGTGAATCTGCCGGGATTCATCATTCCCCCGACCATCTCGCGCATTCCGCCGAGGAATCCGCGCGGGATGCCGAGCTCTTCGCTGGTGCCCAGTTCCACGTGACAGCCGGCGCGCTGAAGAATTTTGGTCACTCGGCGCACTCGGCCCAGCTGTCCACGCGACACCGCCGCGAACACGTTGCCCGTCGGTTCGTAGTCGCAGTCGATGCCGTGCGTCTTGATGAGGTCCTCCACGTGGTGCGCGGCGTGTTCGGCGAGCCGGATCATGCCGGGCATCTTCTTGCGGTAGAGCAGATTGAGGAGTTGGAGGTCTCCACCTGGAGCACCCGCCAGTTGCCCCGCGTTCCGGGAACTGGATCCGTGTCCGCAGAACTCGGCCTCCAGCAGCACCACATCCTGACCGCGCTCGGCCAGTCGCAGGGCCGTCGACATGCCTCCGATGCCGCCGCCGACAACCGCCACCTCGCAGGTGAGGTCCCCGGTCAGTGCGGGCCGGACGTCTACCGGCGGATCGACCCAGCCGCTGAAGGTGGTGTACTCCACGTGGTCGGTCTTCATTGCATTTCCTTCCGAGCGTGCTCTGTTCCTGGGGGTGCCGCTCAGGCCCGAGCAGCGGTCCGTTCGTTCGAAGCCGGCTCCGCACCCGTCGCCACGTTGTGGTTGTGCAGAGCGCGATACGCGACGAAGTAGACGAAGAGCTGGACTCCCCAGGTGGTGAGCGCGAGGGTGTAGTGGATGGTGCGGTATTCGTCGTCGCCCGGGATGGGGAAGAAGTCGTAGATGAGTGCGATGGCAGTGCCCGCAGCGGTGGCCAGCGCGGTGGCGACGGCCAGGCCCCTGGCCCGGATCTTCCACAGCCGCCCCGAGAAGTACGCGAGGAACAGGGTCGTCAGTGCGTTGACGACGACGTAGTACGTCGCCGGGCCGACGTGAAGCTCATGACCGCGGAACTGCTGGAGATACAGCCCGGCGACGATGGCGAGCGCGAACGCGCCGATGTCGGCTGCCAACGTCGGCTTGTACCGGTGCGTGACGCGCATCAGGCCCATGACGAGAATCAGGGTGATGCCCACCGATCTCGAGAAGGCATCGAAGAAGTACGCGATGTCGTACAGGACGCTGTCCGGGTCGCCTCCGAGGAGGGACCAGACGAGGAAGTTCGAGCCGGACGTGGCGACGATCATCCATTCCAGACCGAGCAGGTAGTTGCCGTACCGTCGGATGAATTTCCATCCGCAGAAGAAGCCGGCGAAGATCATCCAGAGATCGGCCAGCATGAAGAGCAGGTCCTTCATGATTCCGGTTCCTTTGAGTTGACGTCCGGGTTGGTGAGGAGGAGGCGATCCGTGCGAGGGTCGGCCGGGTGCGGCGCCTCCCGCGCGCATCTGCGGGTCAGCCGAGCGTGTGCTGCTCGAGCACCGCCTTGAAGCCGCCCTTGTGCCGCAGTCGCGACAGGACCGTCGCGAGGATGACCAGGGCCGGGAAGATGAGCGAGAGGCAGTAGGCCGTCGTGTACGCGTGAGCACTCGGCATGTGGGCACCCTCGAGGAGGTAGTCCGAAGCCTTGAGGTCCACCGCCGAGGGGTGCAGACTGCCGGCCGTCATGCCGGCGACGTCCGTCGAGTGGTACACGAATCCGGATGCGTTCAGCACGATCGTGACGACTGCGGCACCGATCGCGATACCGATGGCCATGACCGTCCCGGGCATTCCGGCCGCCATACCGGCCTTCTCCTCCGGGACGACGAACTGCGGTATGGCGAAGGCGCTGCTGTAGCCGGCCCGGCTTCCCAGGCCGATGACGCCCGACGCGACGACGTACTCCCACGGCCGGTCATGAGCAACGGCCAGGAACAGCAGGCCGGCCGCGCAGATCGCCGCGCCGCCGATCAGGATGGCACCGGGGCGGCCGCGAGCGATGAGCCTCTCGGAGTACTTGCCACTGATGAACATGGTCAGCGCGAACGGCAGCATGATCAGGCTCGTCGTCAGCGGGTCGTACGACAGGCCGTACTCCGCGAACTTCGTCGACCAGCCCGTCAGCCCGCCGTCGGTCGAGACGGGCAGGCCGTTCGGGGTCTGAGCGTAGTAGTTGGCCAGCACCAGGAACGCGGCGTCGGTACAGCCGAAGAGCCCGGCCGACAGACAGGCCGTGGTGACGTAGGGCGTACGCAGGACCCCGATGTCGAAGACCGGCTTGGTGGACCGGCGCTCCGCGAAGACCCATGCGATGGCCCCGGCCACGCCGACGAGGAGGATGACGGCGCTGTTCTTGCCGATGGTGCTCTCAGGCGGCGCGCTCAGGGGCAGCAGGATGAGGGCCACCCAGCCGATCAGCCAAACCGTGTTCACGACGCCCAGCCGGCCCTTGGACTGCGGGGGCGAGTTCGGCACGACCGCCAGCATGGCGACGGTGGTGATGACGAAGAGCGCGGCCAGGATGTAGTAGAAGGGGGCTATCGACAGGCTCGGCAGCGAGCCGTCCGCGTTGAGGTGGGCGGGGAGCGGCCAGATGCGCACGGAGATTCCGCCGCCCACCATGCCCAGCACCACACCGCTCCCGGTGGCCATGACGATGACCATGACCGCCGTCGACACGCCGTTGCCGGGCAGGTGCCGGCGCAGGAAGCTCAGCGGCAGCAACTGGGCGGCGCTGCCGAAGCCGAGGAGCGCCGATCCGATCACCAGGGCGATGTAGTTGTCGACGATCGCCGCGATCAGTGCGCCTCCCGCGAGAAGTCCTCCGGCGAGCAACGCCATCGCACGCTCACTCAGCATGTCGGTCAACCGCGGGATGAGCACGAATCCCGCGCCGCCGCCCAGTGTGAGCGCGCTGAAGATCCAGGTCGCGGCGCTCACCGAGTTGTGCGCGTAACTGGAGGTGATCAGGGGCAGGAGCGGTGGCACCATGAATGCCACCGCGTTCGTCACGGTGACCACCAGGGCGGCGACAGCGATCAGCGCCCTCTTGTTGGCGGCGGTACGGGCCGGGGCCTGCGCGTCGGCCCGGCCGAGTGTTCCTTGGATGTCCATGTCCTAGGCCGGCTTTCTCAGAGGTGACCGGGCAGCCCGGCGCCGACGGCTGTGTAGTCCTCGCGGCCGAGCAGGTCCTTGGGGTCGGACATCTGCCCACCGACCTCGACCCAGCCGACGTAGTGCTCCGAGGACCAGTCGAGTGCCCGCTGGATCTCCTCGGGGAAGGACCGGACCTGCTCGAGCGTGTAGGTGAGGAAGTGGTTCTCCTCGGGGCGCAGGAAGGCGAGGTCGTAGCCCATCGACAGGCCGAAGCGGTGCTCGTCCGAGGTGATGTTGCGGCCGCCACCGTGGTAGGTGGAGCCGATCCAGATGAGCGCCGAGCCGGCCTTCATCCGCGTCGGGACCGCCTCCTCCAGGCGCGGCGCGCGCTCGTCGTCCCACAGGTGGGAGCCCGGAATCACGAGGGTGCCGCCGTTCTCGGCAGTGAAGTCGCTGACCGCCACCATGATCTGCACCCGCGCTTCGCGCTGGTAGGTGGGGTGCCGCCACAGCCAGACCGAGTCGTCGCGGTGGAGCGGCTGCGAGCCCTGTCCCGGGCCGATCTTGATGGCCATCGTCCCGCCGATGTGCATCCCCGCGGGGAAAGGCACCGACTCCTCGCCCATGTGGGCGGCGATCGGCTTGTCGAGGATGCGCTCGGCGACGCCTCGGTACAACGGGTTCAGCGCGATCGTCGCCATGTGCTCGGTCCGCGCGAACAAGCCGCACGCACGCTTGGTCCGGTTGCCGGCGAACACCTCGTCGAGGCCCGTGTCGACCCCGTCCAGCACGGGGTCCAGGTCCTTCTTGATGCCTTCGATCGTGGCCTCGTCGAAGAGTCCTTCGATGATCACGCCACCGTCGCGCAGGATCACCTCGACCGCGGTGTCCGGGGTGGTGTCTGAAGCGAGACGCGCGAGTTCGCTTTTCGTCATGACAGGGGTCCGTTCTGGAGGGAAGGGCTGGGGCCGCACCGGAGGTGGGGGCGCTGAGCAGGCCTTTGTGATCGGGCTCATACGCTAAAGCAAACTTAGTCATCCGCTCAAGACATCTGACTAAGAAATCGCGGATCAAAGGAGAGGGGGCTGTTAAGCTGGGCGTTGACTTAATCAAGCGTCCGACTGAGTGGGCGCCTCACAACGGGAGGGTCACGTGGCACGCCGGATTCCCGCCGCCCAACGGCGCAGCGACTTCATCAACGCCGCAGTGGAAGTCATCGCGACGCACGGCATCGAGGGCGCGACAACCCGACGGATTGCCGAGCAGGCTCAGGCGAACCTGGCGATGCTGCACTACTGCTACGACTCCAAGGAGGACCTCTTCGCCGATGTCTACGACTTCGTGGCCGGCCAGTTCCGCGAGGTGATCAAAGCCAGTGACCCACATGCGGGGTTGACGGACACGGCTCGCCAACTCCTGCGCGGAGTGATGGAGTTCTACCTGGAGTCGGCCAGCTTCACCGCGGCCACACTGGAACTGATCAGCTGGGCGGGGCGTCAGGACGGAGGCCGCGGTATCGCGGTGTACGACCAGGCTCTGGAAACGGTGCGGACCGTGCTGCGGGGCGCCGGCTCCGACCAGCCGGTCGAAGCGGAGACCATCAACCAGATCGCCTATGTCATCGCCTCCCTGGCCGACGGCTTCGCCCTGAACTGGTTCACCTACGGAGACCGGTCGGCCGCGATGGAGCAGATGGACATCTCCGTCTCCGTACTCGACAGCTGGCTCGCGGCTCGGCTCGGTTCCGCGCCCGCAGCACTGTGAGGACGGTGAGGTCTCACAACGGCAGATCGGGCGAGTCGACGCCGACCACCCGGTCACCGCAGAAGACGCGTACCGACTCCGCCGGTCCGTGGCCGCCGATACCGGCCGGGCCCCAGAAGCTCTGTGCCGACTCCTCACCGAGGTCGGCGAGCTTGGCCCCGTTGACGCGCACTTCGCCGGCCAGGAGGCGGGAGCCCACGTCGATCGCACGGTCGGTGTCGGCACCGAACACATAGGCGTCGAGGCCCGAGGGATGGGCGTTGGCGATGCGCAAGGCCTGTTCGTCGGAGTCCACGGCGTGCAGGGATGCGACCGGACCGAACAGCTCGGCGGTGGCCCGAGCGGGGTCGGCGCCGGCGGCGATCGTCGGCGACAGGAAGAAGCCGTCGAGCTCGGGCAGCCGGGCGGGCCCGTGGATGCTCGCCCCGAGGTCCCGCAGCCCCTCGATCCTGCTCTGCAGGGTCCGGAAGTGCGGCGCGTTGGAGATCGGGCCCAACTCGGTGTCCTCGTCCAGCGAATGGCCGACGACGAGCTTGGAGATCCGCTCGGTCAACGCCTCGAGAAGAGGCTCGACCAGGCTGCGGTGGGCGAGGATCTTGCCCGGCCCCTCACACCACTGGCCGTTGAGCTTGGTCATGCCGTCGAGGATGCCGTCGGCGGCGACGTCGAGGTCGGCGTCGTCCAGTACGAGCACCGGGTTGTTGCCGCCGAGCTCCAGCTGGAGCACCTTGAAGTCCTCGGCGGCGGCCCGCGCGACGGCGCGGCCTGCACCCGGTCCGCCGGTGAACGAGACGACCTTGACGCGCGAGTCGGCGGTCAGCCTGGCGCCGACGTCGCCGCCGCCGTGCACCAGTTGCAGCGCGCCGCTCGGCAGGCCCGCCTCGACGAAGCACTCGACGATGATCTGCGCGCTGCCGGGTGCGTGCTCCGAGGGCTTGAGGATGACGGGACAGCCCGCCGCCATCGCGCTGGCGATCTTGGCCGCGGGAATGAAGCTCGGACCGTTCCACGGCGTGAGGATCGCGGCCGGGCCCCACGGCACCTTGTAGAGGCGGACGTCGCGGCCGCCGGCGGCCAGCGCGGTGACGCGCGGGATGTTCACCAGGTCCGACGCCGACGCCCGGATCCTCGCGGGCAGGAAGGCCGCGACCTTGCGTGTGACGCCGATGGGTGTGCCGCTGGTCAGCGAATCCGTCCGCGCGATGTCCTCGGCGCGGGTCTCCAGGATCGCGGCGACGCGCTCCAGCATGCCGGCGCGCTCACGCCGGGCGTTCTCGTCCCAGCGGCCGATGTCGTACACGCGCTCCGCGTGCCGCAGCGCCCGTTCGAGATCGTCGGGTGCCGTGGTGACGAAGCGGTGGACGGGCTCGCGCGTATTGGGGTCGACGTTCCAGGCGTCGTCGACCGTCGGACACTGGCTCCACTCGTCGGCGATGTAGTTCACCGGCTGGGGAATCGTGATCTCGTTGCTCGCCATGGAGCTCACCTCTGTGTTCACTCGTCGGTCAGGACTGGAGGTCGACGACGATGCGGGTCACGTCACCGGACTTCATCGCCTTGAAGCCCGCGTTGATCTCGCCGAACGGGATGACCCGCGTCACCATCTCGTCGAGCAGCAGGCGCCCTTGCTGGTAGAGGCGCGCGAGCTGGAGGATGTCCTGCCGCGCCTGGCCGGAGCCCATGTAGGAGCCGATGAGCCGCTTCTCCTCGAAGAAGAAGTCCGACGCCGGGAGGGTCAGCTCGGTACCTCCGGGCGCGATTCCGACGAGGCACGCGGTACCGGTCGGGCGCAGGAGGGCCACGGCCGTCGCCGCGGTACGGGCCGAGCCGACCGCCTCGAAGGAGTAGTCCACCCCGTCGCCCAGCTGCCGGTGCAGTTCCGCGACGACGTCGCCGCCCACACCGTTGATGACGTGGGTGGCGCCGTAGCCGCGCGCGGCCTCGAGCCGCCCGTCGTCCAGGTCGATCGCGACGATCGCCGACGCTCCGGCGAGCCTGGCCCCCTGGATGATGGCCGATCCGACGCCGCCGCAGCCGATGACCGCGACGGTGCCGCCGGGCCTCACCCGGGCGCCGCGGAAGACGGCGCCGACACCGGTGACGACACAGCAGGCCAGCAGGCACCCGACGTGCAGCGGTACGCCGTCGGGGAGCTTCACCAGGGCGTTCTCCCGCATGAGGACGTGCCGGGAGAACGCCCCGATGTCGCCGAGCCGCTCGATCGGCCGGCCGTCCGTGGTCCGGAACGCCGGCCGCGGACGGCGGCGTATCTCCTCGACCCGCCGGCACTGGGTCGGCCGTCCCGCCTCACAGTTGGCACACAGGCCGCAGGACGGCGTCAGCGCGCCGACCACGCGGTCCCCGGGACGCAGGCCGGCCACCTGCGCCCCGACCGCCTCGACCACGCCCGCCACCTCGTGCCCCACCACGACCGGCAGGCCGGTCGGAACCGTCCCCGTCATGTAGTGCAGGTCGCTGTGGCACAGCCCCACGTTCGTGACCGCGACCCGCACCTCGTGCGGCTCCGGGTCGTCCACCCGGATGACGGTCAGTTCGAGCGGCTCATTGACCGCGGTGAGCACCGCGGCCTGGGTGTCGATCATGACGACGTCCCCTCTGTCGGTTCCTGTGGCATCGGTCTGTTGAAGGTGCAGGTCAGGGCGGAGGCGCGGGCAGGTGAGGCTTACGCGCCGGCGCCCCTGGCGGACCAGAAGCCCTTGATCCCCGCGCTGAGGACTCCGCTGTCCCACGCCGTCCGCGCGGCCAGGTCCTCACGGGCGAAGGCCGCTTCGACCTCCTCCGCCTGCGGGCGCAGCAGAGCGAGGTGGAGGGCCGTCGTGTTGCCCTCGGGCGTCCACTCGATGACGGTGTCGATGGCCCGGTCGATCAGGGCGTCGGGCTCGACGATCTGGTCCAGGAGCCCGATCCGCAGCGCCTCCTCGGCCCGGACACGGGGCGATCCCAGCACCATGCGCATCGCATGGCTCCCGATGAGACGCCTGAGCAGCACGCTGGAGGCGTTCGAGATCGTGAGTCCCCGGCCGTTCTCCGGCTGGTAGTACTCCGTCGCCGGGGTTCCGATGCGGGCGTCGCAGCACAGGGTGAGCTCCGAGGCTCCTCCGACCGCGAGTCCGTTGACCGCCGCGACCACGGGTACCTGCGTCTGCAGGACGGCACGGGTGAGGTCGTGGAAGCTCTCGAACGCCTCGCGGACCTCGGCGTCCGTGGACGGCGGGCTCTGCAGGTCCTCACCCGCGGAGAAGGCCCGTCCCTCGCCGGTGAGCACGATTCCGCGCACGCTGTCGCCGGTCCCGAACTCGCGGATGACCTCGGCCAGCCGCAGCCGGGTGGCCACATCCATGGCGTTGAGCTTCTCGGGACGCCGGAGCGTCAGCACCGCGACGCCCCGCACGACGTCGACGTCGAGGTGTCCTGCGCCGGATGCGGCAGACGTCACCGTCCTGTTCCGGCGCGGGCCGAGGTCGTAGGTCACGCCGGGCTGCTCCGCGGCGCGCGCCTTCAGGGCCGGCTTGGAGATGCGTTCGGACGGCGTCCGGGGAAAGTCGGCCACGAACTCCACGTAGCGCGGCACCTTGAAGCGGGCGAGTTCCTTGCCTGCCCGCTCGACGATCGCCTCGGCCGTCGTACGACCGGCCGGCACACCGGGCGCCGGCTGGACGAAGGCCTTGACCTCCTCACCGAGGGTGTCGTCGGGTACGGCGACGACGGCGGCCGCCACGACCATGTCGTCGCGCTCCAGGGCGGCCTCGACTTCGACGCTCGCGACGTTCTCGCCGCCGCGACGCACCATGTCCTTGATTCTTCCGACCAGTTGGATGCCCCGGTCGGGCCGGCGGACGACGACGTCACCGGTGTGGAGCCGGCCTCCCCCGACGGCTACGCCCTCACTGCCCGGGGAACCACCGGTGCGCAGGACCCGGGCCGTGTCCTCCGGACGGTTCCAGTAGCCGCTCATCATGGGCTTGCCCGAGACGACCAGCTCACCGGGTTCGCCGTCCGGCACGTCGATGCCGTCGGGGCCGACGACGCGGACCTGTTTGGTCGGCAGCGGCTGCCCCAGGCTCCCGCTGCCGACAGCGTCGGCGTCGGCGAACGGGCTGAACAGGTCGACGCCGGACTCGGTCATCCCGTAGATCTCCCGCCACGGCGCGCCCCATCGCTCCTCCAGCTGCGCGTGCAGGGAGACGGGAATGCCCGAACAGAGCACCCGGCGCACGCAGTTGTCCCGGTCCTCGGGCGTGGGCGGCTGCTTGAACAGCAGCGTCGGCATCGACCCGAGGACGTAGAAGAACGTCGCGCGGTGCCGGCGGACGTCGGCCATGAACGTCGACGCGGAGAACCTGGGCAGGACGACCAGCGGGGCCCCGATCGTGAGGGCCAGCGCCGTGTTCCACTGCGGGTCCATGTAGGAGAACGGCTGCGCCGTCAGGAGCACGTCCTCGGTGCCGAGTCCGGTCGCCGCCGCGCAGATCCAGCCCAGCCGGACCCAGTAGTCGTGCGTGAGCATGCACGCCTTGGGGAAACCGGTCGTGCCGGAGGTGTACTGCAGGTTCGCCAGCGTCCCGGCCTCGACCGGCACCGTCGGCGCCGCCTGCGGGAAGGGCTTGGACCCGTCGTCGGCGACGTCGACGACACCGACGTCGGCGAGCCCGTCCTCGGTCGCCAGGACGTCGGCGATCAGCCCGGCCCGTTCGGAGTCGGTGAAGACGACGCGTGCGCCCGAGTCCCGCAGGACGAAGGCGAGGTCGCCCCGCCGGTAGGAGGAGTTGATCGGCACGGCGACCGCTCCGGCCTTGAGGGCGGCGAGCCACACGACCGGCCAGTGCACGACGTTCGGGAGCATGATCGCCACCCGGTCGCCCGGCTCCACGCCGTCGACCTCGATCAGCCGGTGTGCCAGCCTGGACGACCATGCGTCGACGGCGGCGAAGCTCCACGACCGTTCGCCGAAGCGCAGGAACTCCCCCCGCGGGGTGTCCTGTGCGCGCCGTGTCAGCAGCGCGGTCAGGGTCGGGACCGTGGGGTCCTCGCCGAGCTGTTCGGGCTTCACCACCGGTGCGGGACGCGCCGAGGTGCGACCGGCCGGCTCGACTGCCACGTTCTGAGTCATCGCACGCTCCTGTGCGTCTGTTCACCGCGGTGGGCCGCGAGCAGCTCCGCCGCGGCCCGGACGATCCACGTCATCGTCGGATCCGCGCTCTTCATCCATTCGGGGTGCCACTGGACTCCGAGCACCGGAGCACCGGGGAGCTCCACCGACTCGATCACTCCGTCGCTGGTCCGTCCGGTCACCACGAGCCCGGCGCCGCAGCGGTCGACGGCCTGGTGGTGCCAGGAGTTGGTCAGCGCGTGCTCGCCGAACAGGCCGGCGGCGATCGAACCCGGCTCGAAGGACACGAGGTGATCAGCGGTGCCGTCGGTGGGCGCGGCCTCGGCGGACAGGTGACTCACGGAGCCGGGAGGAAGGTCGGCGATCAATGTGCCGCCGAGGGCGACGTTGAGCACCTGCAGGCCGCGGCACACACCCAGCACGGGAACGCCCCGCTCCAGCGCGGCTCGGACGAGGGCGATCTCGTACTCGTCCCGAGCCACGTCGTGGACCATCGGATCCGTCCGTGGATCGACGTCGCGGACCACTGCCGTGTCGCCACCCCAGCACGCCGGATGGACGTCCTGCCCACCGGTGATCACCACACCCGACAGCCAGCGGCAGACGTCCGTCGCGTCGGTGTCGTAGGACAGGTGCACCGGAAGTCCGCAGGCCTCGGCGATCCGGCTCGCGAAGTCCGACATGTAGCCGTCGGTGCAGCGGTCGCCGTACCGCTCGTCGACTCCCTTGAGCAGCTGGAGCCGGTACCGCCGCCCGGTGATGCCGATCAGCGGGCGCACGGTCGCGGCTTCCTCACGCGCGCTCACGGCAGTTCGAAGTAGCGAACCGACTCCCACTCGGAGAGCTCGGTGAGCGGGTCGCCGCCGGTGGTGTGGAACTGCATCCACTCCCACTTGCGCGACGCGATCCAGTGGTCGACGAACTCGCTGCCGAGGAGATCGCGCAGGATCAGGTCGGCCTCCAGGGCGGCCGCGGCCTTGGTGATGGTGTCCGGGATCCGCTCGATGCCCAGGCCCGGCGGCATGCACCACGCCATGTCGGTGACCGGCTCGGGCGGCTCGATCTTCCGCTCGACTCCGGCGATGACGCCGGCCAGCACGCCCGCGAGCGCGAGGTAGAGGTTCGCGTCCGCGCCCGGGAGTCGGTACTCCAGGCGGGAGTACGAGGGGTGTCCGCAGACGGCGCGCACCGCGGCGGTCTTGTTGCTGATGCCCCAGCTGATCGTGACCGGTGGGCCACTCAAGTCGACCAGCCGCCGGTACGACGTGATCTGCGGCAGCACGATCGACGTGTTGCCCTCCATCGTCTCCAGCAGCCCGCCGATGGCGTGCAGCATCGTGTCCGACGGTCCGTTCTCGGCGTAGAACGCGTTGGCGCCGTCGCGCTGCAGGGAGAGGTTGATGTGGGACGCCTGGCCGTAACCGGCGGTGGGCCTGGCCATGAAGGTCACGCTGTGCCCGCGCTCGAACGCGACCTCGCGCATGATCTGGCGGGTGCGTGCCCAGGCGTCGCCGACCTTGATCGGGTCGCCCGGTGCGAGGTTCAGCTCGATCTGGCCGGCGGCGTCCTCGTCGCTCCAGGCCTCCCACTCGATGCCGACCTGTTCGAGGCGGTCGGCCACCGCGTTCATGTAGTCGGTCCAGTCCTTGGACTTGGCCAGGTGGTAGCCCGTACCCGCGCTGCCGCCCAAGGGGGTCAGATCGCGGTACCCGCGGGCGCGCGCCTCGTGGATCGACTCCTCGAAAACGGTCGCCTCGATCTCGACCGCGACCTTCGCCGTGAATCCGTGCCCGGCCAGACGTTCGACCATCTTCCTCGTGAGGTTGCGCGGACAGATGGGGACCGGCGTGCCGTCCTTGAGCCAGTAGTCGCCGATGACCGAGTCGAGCCCCGGCTTCCACTCGACCAGGGTCGACATGTCGGGACGCAGATAGACGTCGTCGAGGTGGCCACGCCAGGCGGGGAAGGCGGCGCCGAGAACGGGGAGGTTGCCGAGGTCGAGGCCGAACAGGAGATCCGCGAAGGGGAAACCCGCATCCTTGCCCGCGGCGAACTTCCTGGGCGAGACGTTCTTGCCGAGGAAGCATCCCTCGTGGTTCGTCGCCTCCAGCCGGACGGCTCGCGTCCCGGATTCGCGGAGCGGCGCGCTCGTGGCGGTGGTGTTGAGCTCAGACATCGAAACGGACCTTCCAGGAGGCGCCGGTCATCACCGACAGCTGCGACATGGTGCCCTGGATGCCGAGCGCACCCGTGGACAGGACGGCGACGAGGTCGTCGGCTCCGGAGAACACGCCGGCGAGGGTCTCGGGAGCCCCGGCGATCAGGTACTGCGTGGTGCCCTCGCCGAGCACTGCCTGCTCCAGGCCCTCGGGCCCTTCGGTGACCGCGATCAGCACGTCGGGGATGCCCGGCAAGGAACGGGTCGCGTCCCAGAACCGCTGAGCGGCATCCCGCCACCCGGGCAGCGGCGGGGTGAGCGCCCGCAGGACGCCTCCGGCCAGGTCGGCGTCACCGGCAGGGTCGGCCGTCGGCGCGAAGCGCGCGTTGAGGTCGACGGTGACGGCGGCGTCCGGCTCGGCCGGCACGCCGCCGGCGACGTCGATGCCGTGGTCGCCGAAGGTGATCGTCGCGGCCTGGGGCGTGTCGTGGGAGCGCACGGCCACGGTGCCGGTCGACCGGGTCAGGGTGTCGACGGCGTGCCCGGTGCGGGCCGAGTCACGCAGCGTGCGGCCGAGCAGTCGCACGAGGGGACTGGCATCCTCCTCGATCCTGACGTCGACGTCCGCGGCACCCGCGGAGGCCGACGCGGGAGCCGTCATGGTTCCGGTCATCCTTCGGTCCTTTCGACTTTCAAGAGCCACGCGACGCGTGCGGTCGCCGCACGGTTTCGCACACATCCAGAATTTCTTAGTCGCATGACTTGGACAGATGACTAGGATGGTGGGGCACGGTTCAGACCGTGTCAACACCCTTTTCATCTCGCTGGAAGGCGCCCGCACATGACCGAGCACGTCCCGCAGAGCTGGGAGCCCCTCGACGCCGACGCGCTGCTCGTCGCCCAGGCGATCGCCAAGGCCCTGCCGGTACCCGTCCGCGAGCTGGGCGCCCAGCCGGCGCGCGAGCTCTTGGCGAGCTCACCCTCCGACCGTCCGCTGACACCCCTCGACCGGGTCGACACGGTGACCGTCCCGACCCGTTCCGGGGACATCCGGGCGCGCCTGTACCAGCCGCCGGGCTCACCGGCCACGGGAGCGCGACCGGCGCTGATGTATCTCCACGGCGGTGGATTCGTCCTCGGAACCCTCGACGGCGTGGACGAGGTCTGCCGCGCCATCGCCGCTCGCTCCGGGTGGGCGGTGCTCTCCCCGGAGTACCGGCTCGCCCCGGAGCACCCCTATCCGGCCGCCGTCGAGGACTCGCTCGACACGCTCGCGTGGCTGCGCGGTTCAGCGGCGGATCGGGGCATCGATCCAGAGCTGATCGCCGTGGGTGGCGACTCCGCGGGAGGAAACCTCGCCGCCGCGCTCTGTCTCCACCTGCGCGACCACGGACTCCCGCTCCCCGTGGCGCAGGTCCTGGTCTACCCCCCGGTCGACGACCGGTTCTCCACGCCGTCCTGGACCCGGTTCGCCGACGCACCCCTGCTGACCACGGCCGATGCGCGCTGGCTGTGGGAGCAGTACATCGGCCCCGGCCGTACCGGCGGCGTCGATCAGTACGCGGCACCCATGAGGGCGGGGTCCCTGCGCGGGTTGCCGCCGGCCCTGGTGCTCACCGCCGAGGTGGACCCGCTGCGTGACGACGCCGAGGCGTACGCCGAACGACTGCGGCGCGACGGCGTGCCCACGACCGCCGTTCGCCACTCGGGCGTGTTCCACGGCTTCTTCACCGAGGTCGGTGTCTTCTCCCAGACCGA
This sequence comes from Streptomyces sp. NPDC028635, assembly GCF_040637635.1. Taxonomy (NCBI): domain Bacteria; kingdom Bacillati; phylum Actinomycetota; class Actinomycetes; order Kitasatosporales; family Streptomycetaceae; genus Streptomyces; species Streptomyces sp. NPDC028635. Next base: position 36,047 of record NZ_JBEZWX010000037.1, read on the forward strand.
CACGGCGATCGACGACGTGGTGCGGCATCTGCGAGGCGCGAGGGCCGCCCGCCCCGCGTCCACGTCGTGACCGCCGCGCCGGGCATTGACGAGGTCACGGCCCGTGGCTACATTCTTGGTCACCTGACCTAGACAAGTGACTAGCTCCGTGCTGTCCGCCTGGCCCCCGTGGACCACGAGAAGGCAGAGACCATGACCGACACCCCCTCCACCGCCCCGGTCGTCGACGTCCTGTGCGTCGGCGCCGGGTTCTCCGGCCTGTACGCGGCCTACAAGGCGGCCGAGCAGGGCTGGACGTTCGCCGGGTTCGAGACCGCCCCCGACGTCGGCGGCACCTGGTACTGGAACACGTATCCCGGCGCCCGATGCGACGTCGAGAGCGTCTACTACTCGTACTCGTTCAGCGAGGAACTCCAGCAGGAGTGGACCTGGAGCGAGCGCTTCGCCCCGCAGGCGGAGATCCTGAGCTACATCAACCACGTCGCCGACCGCTTCGGCCTTCGCCGGCACTTCCGGTTCAACTCCAGGGTGGTCGCCGCCGACTGGCTTCCGCAGGAGCACCTGTGGGAGGTGACCCTCGACTCCGGTGACACCCGCCGCGGCCGCTACCTCCTGGCCGGCTCGGGCGGACTGTCGACACCGAAGGACTTCGACGTGCCCGGCCTGGAGAACTTCACCGGGCTGACGGTGTCGACGAGCCGCTGGACGATCTCGGTCGACGACCTCGCCGGCAAGCGGGTCGCCGTCATCGGCACGGGATCGTCGGGCGTGCAGTGCATCCCGCTGATCGCCGAGGTGGCCCAGCACCTGACCGTGTTCCAGCGCACCCCCAACTACGTCTTCCCCGCCCGCAACGCGCCGCTGCCCGCGGAGACGGTCGCCGAGATCAAGAGCAAGTACCCGGCCATCCGCGAGGAGTGCCGGCAGTCTCCCGGTGGAATCCCGGACCGTCCCGTGACCGACTGCGCTTTCGACGTCTCCGACGCGGAGCGGCAGGAGCGCTACGAGCGGGCCTACGAGCGCAGCGGGTTCCTCGGGGTGGGCGCGGAGTTCGCCGATCTGCTCACCGATCCGGCGGCCAACGAGACCGCGGCGGAGTTCGTGCGTCAGAAGATCCGTCAGATCGTGCACGATCCGCGGACCGCGTCCCTGCTCGAACCCCGGTTCCACCCGCTGGGCGCCAAGCGCAGCTGCTTCGGCACCGACTTCTACGAGACGTTCAACCGTCCGAACGTCTCGCTCGTCTCGCTGCGCGACGAGCCGATCGCGACCATGACCTCCGGCGGCATCATCACCGAGAGCGGCTCCTACGACGTCGACGCCATCGTTCTCGCGATCGGTTTCGACGCCTTCACCGGACCCCTGTACGCGCTCAATGTGACGACGCCTCAGGCGGGCCGGCTCCAGGACGCGTGGCGGGACGGCGTGCGGACCTACCTGGGCGTCATGACCGCGGGATTCCCCAACTTCTTCATGATCGCCGGCCCGCAGAGCCCCGCGCTGGCGAGCAACGTCGTCGTGACGATCGAGCAGGCGGTCGACTGGATCGCCGACCTGATCGCCCATGCCAAGGAAGAGGGCGGCGACGTCATCGAAGCCACCACCGAGGCCCAGGACGACTGGGTCACCATCACCGAGGCCACGGTCAACCAGACGCTGTACGCGACCACCGACTCCTGGTACCGCGGCTCCAACGTGACCGGCAAGCCGACCACCTTCATGGGCTACGTCGGCGGCGTCGGCAAATACCGCCGTATGTGCACCGAGATCGCCAAGCGCGGATACCCCGGCGTCAGGATCGGCGGCGAGGCCGTCGCCCCCGGGATCGGCCGCATCGACGAGGAGATCGCGTGAACGTCGTCCACCAGCGGTACGTCGCCCACTCCGACGCCCACTACGCCGGCAACCTCGTCGACGGAGCGTTCAGCCTGAAGCTGTTCGGGGACGCCGGCACACACCTGGCGATCGTCGTCGACGGCCACGAGAGCCTGTTCGCCGGGTACTCATCGGTCGAGTTCCTCGCTCCGGTCCGCGGCGGGGACGTCGTGGAGATCGAGGCGCGTCTCGCGGCCAGAGGCAGGCGGAGCCGAACGATCGAGTTCGAACTGCGCGTCATCTGCCGGTCCTTGGACGAGACCGGCCGGGCGGAGGTGCTCGCCGAGCCCATCATCGCCACGCGCGCCCGGGGGACGGGTGTCGTCCCTGCCGAGGCAATCAAGAACGTGAATTGAGGAAGCCATGAACACATCCAGCGACGTGCGCGAAGAAGCCCGCGAGATCGTCGTGATCGGTGCCGGCATGGCGGGGCTGATGGCGGCGACCACGCTGTCCGATCGGGACGTCGTCGTGCTCGAAGCCACCGGCCGGGCCGGGGGGCGCGTGGAGTCGGTTCGCCAGGGCGACTACTGGATCAACGTCGGAACCCAGTTCACCGAGGGCACCGGCACCCTGATCGACGCCCTCGAACGCCACCAGGTCCCCATGGGCTCGCTGGCGGGGAAGAAGGTGGCCCTCGCGCTCAACGGAAAGCAGGTCGACACGTCGAATCCGTTCGGCCTGATGTTCCGGTCCCGGATGAGCTTCAGGGACCGGGTCGGACTGGCGGCCGTCGGCGCTCGCATCGTCGCGGCCGTACCGTTCCTGGCGATGAACCCCGACACATCCCTGGCAAGGCGGGTCCGGTCGGCACTCGACGCCCGCCCCGCGTCATACGTGCTGCGCGGCATCCGCTCCGACGTCGCGCGGGACATGGTCCGGTCCTGGTCCGGGCAGTGGATGGGGTGCGAGCCGGAGGAGACGGCGGCGACCCAGTTCGTGATCTCAATGGGCATACTCCTGACGGACCCGGCGAAGGTTCCCAACTTCTCCCTGCCGGAGGGAGGAAACCAGACGCTCACCGACATCCTGGCCGCCGACCTCGGCGACCGGCTGCGGCTCGACTCGCCGGTGACATCGGTGGAATGGACCGAGGACGGCGTAGTCGTGGACTACGAGGACGCGAGCGGACCGGCGCGGATACGCGCACGTCGTGCGATCGTGGCCGTTCCCAGCGACGTGGCCGTGAAGATCATGCCCGGCCTCCCGCCCGGGTACCGGGCGGCGTTCGACGACATCCACTACGGCCGGTACGTGGTGGTGGGCTACTTCACCCGCGAGGAGGGCCCGCAGCGGTGGGACGACTACATCGCCGTGTCGACGCCGCAGCTGTCCTTCCAGGCGATGTTCAACCATGCGGCGGCCCAGCGCGGTCCCGGCCCACGGAAGCCGGGCGGCGCGCTGGCCTGCTTCGCGGGCGGCGCGGTGGCCGACCGCCTGTTCGAGCTCACCGACGAGGAGATCCTCACCCGGTTCACCACCGACCTCCTGTCGCTCTACCCCGAGCTCGAAGGGAAGCTCCACGAGGGGATCGTCCGACGTCACCACCGCGTCGTGCCGTTCTGGGCGCCCGGCGGACGTGCCTCGCTGCCCACGCTGCGTGAGCACTTCGGCCCCGTGTACCTGGCAGGTGACTACCAGCTCGACATGCCCTCACTCGCCGACGCGGCCTCGTCGGGCGAGCGGGCCGCGCGGCAGGTTCTGGCGAGCCTGACCCGCACGGCGCGCTGAGGATCCGGCGCCCGCCGCGTTCTCCGGCCGCCCGCGGTGGGCGGCCGCTCCCCGACATCCTGGTCCGCGCCTTCGCGGCGGACCCGTGCACGAAAGGCGACCATGGCCGCCCCACAGAACCCCGCCCGTCAGGCGGACCGGCTCTGTCAGGACCTACTCTCTCCGGCTCAGACCCGGGAGTGCCGCGACCGAGTGCGGAAGATCGCCGCCGACGTCATCGCCCCCGCCGCACGCCGGTTTGCGAGCGGGGACGAGCGCGTCGACGACTTCCGGCGGGACGTCTTCGACGGCCTCGCCTGCGCAGGCACGGCCGCGCCGGGAAGCAGGCGCGGCCCACAGGATCCATCCGCGGACGGGCAGGCCCGCCGCGAGAGCCGTGAGGAATCACCATGCTGAACCTGTCGATCCTGCTCGAGGACTCGGCCCGCATGTACCCCGACCGCGAGGCTGTCGTACTGGGCTCGACCCGCCTGACGTACCGCCAGGTGGACGCCGCGGCCAACCAGGTCGCGAACCTGCTCGTGGAGCGCGGGATACGCCCCGGCGACAAGGTGGCCCTGAGCTGCCCGAATCTGCCGTACTTCCCTGTGGTGTACTACGGCATCCTCAAGGCCGGCGCGGTCGTCGTCCCGCTCAATGTGCTCCTGAAAAGCCGCGAGGTCGCGTACCACCTGGACGACGCCGACGTGAAGGCGTACTTCTGTTTCGAGGGCACCCCCGAGCTGCCCATGTGCGCCGAGGGCTACGCCGGCTTCCAGCAGGTCGACGCCGTCGAGCACTTCTTCGTCATCACCGGTGATCCGGCCGCCACCAGTCCCGTCGCCGGCGTCGAGACGCTCGGCGGTGCCCTGGCCGGCCATCGCGCAACGTTCGACTCGGTGCCGACCGAGCCCACCGACACGGCGATCATCCTCTACACCTCCGGGACCACCGGACAGGCCAAGGGCGCAGAGCTGTCGCATGCCAACACCGTGATGAACGTGCTGGCATGCAACCGCCTGTTCGGCAGCACGCCGGCTTCGGACAGCCACCTGCTCTGCCTGCCGCTGTTCCACACGTTCGGCGCCACGGTGCAGATGCACGCGGGCTTCTCGATGGCCGCCACTCTCCACCTCGTTCCTCGCTTCGACGCGCGCGAGGTCGTCGACCTGATGGGCCGCGAACCCATCACGTTCTTCGCCGGCGTGCCCACCATGTGGTGGGGGCTGTTGAACGCGCTCAGCGACGGCACAGACGTCAAGCGCATCGCGGACAACCTCCGGATCGGCATCTCCGGAGGTTCCGCACTTCCGATGGAGATCGCCCACCAGGTCAGAGAGCGCCTCGGGATCACGGTGCTCGAGGGTTACGGGCTGTCGGAGACCTCTCCCGTCGCGACGTTCAGCGACCCCGGCCGCGACCCACGTCCCGGCTCGATCGGGGTGCCCGTGTGGGGCGTCGAAATGAAACTCATCGACGACGACTGGGCCGAGGTGACCGGCAGCGGCCAGGTCGGCGAGATCGCGGTCAAGGGCCACAACGTGATGAAGGGCTACTACGGCCGGCCGGAAGCCACCGCCGCGGTGATCCGCGACGGATGGCTGCGCACCGGCGACCTCGCACGACGCGACGAGGACGGCTTCTACTACATCGTCGACCGGTCGAAGGACCTCATCATCAGGGGCGGCTTCAACGTCTATCCGCGCGAGATCGAAGAAGTGCTGATGACGCACCCCGAGGTCAGCCTGGCCGCCGTCGTCGGCGTACCTCACGACAGCCACGGCGAGGAGATCAAGGCCTATGTCATCCTCCAGCCGGATTCCTCGCTCACCCCCGAAGAGCTCGTCGTCTGGGCCAAGGCGCAGATGGCGTCCTACAAGTACCCGCGCATCGTCGAGTTCGTGCCCAGCCTGCCGATGACCGCCACCGGGAAGATCCTCAAGCGCGAGCTGGCCCGCAACGGTGAACAGCCCACGCGCGCAGCCACCCGGTAGCGCGGCCCATCGTCGAATCCGGGACCGGCGCCGACCGCCGTGAGCGTGGCCGCACGTGCGGTGGCGACTTGGACGGACGGCGGTTTCGAGTTCGGTCCCTACGGCGTCGGCAAGGTGATCTGCCGCTTGAGTATCTTGCCGCTCGGCCCCAGCGGGAGCCGGTCGACGACGGCGGACATCGGCGTCGCGCTCCTTGGCCGTCCCAGTCCGGGGGAGCCCGGCGCCCGGGCGGCAGGAGAGGCGGGAGGCGACCGTGAGCAGGGGCGTCAGCGCACCCTCCCCCGCGGTTTCAACGGCGTCGCCGGCAGCTCCGGGGCCGGTAGCGGAGCGCCGTCGTAGCCCTTTACCTCCCCGAACCGCGTCCCCTCCGTCCAGTCCCGCCGCGCCTGTTCGATCTCCTCCTGGGAGCGTCCGATCCAGTTCCAGAACATGATCAGTTCCTCCTCGAACGGCTCACCGCCGAGGAGCATCAGGCCCGCGTCCGTTTCGGCGCGCAGGGGGAGGTGCGTGCGGCCGCAGCCGAGATAGAGCATCGAACCGGGCAGGAGCGGTACGCCGTCCACGTGGGCCTCGCCCGACATCGACAGCACCGCGTACTCGAAGTCGGGCTCCAGGGGCAGGCGTACGTCCGCGCCGCGAGCGAGGGCGAGGTCCGCGCCGACGATCGGGGTGTACGCCGTGCCCGGCGAGGCCGCGCCGTCCAGGTCGCCGAGGAGCAGCGTGGCCGTGAGGCCCGGTGCCGTGACCGTCGGCAGGTCGGCGTGGTACTCGAAGCGCGGTTCGGTGTGGCGGTGGGCGTCGGGGAGAGCCACCCACAGCTGGGCGCCGTGCAGGAGGCGGGCGTGCGAGCGCGGGCTCTCCTCGGAGTGGCTGATCGCCCGGCCGGAGGTCATCAGTCCCAGTTGCCGGGGGCGGATCAGCTGGAGGCTGCCCGTGGAGTCGCGGTGCAGCACCTCTCCCTCGTGCAGCCAGCTCACCGTCTGCAGGCCCATATGGGGGTGCGGAGCCACCTGCATGCCGGGCTCGTCGGCGATGTCGTCGGGGCCGTAGTGGTCGACGAAGCACCAGGCGCCGACCATGCGGCGGCCGAGGTTGGGCAGCAGCCGGCGGACCTCGGTCGACTCGCCGAGCGGGACGCGGCGCGGGCTGAGGAGTTCGCGGACCGGTTCCGCCACGACGAAGCCACGGCCACCGCACACGGCGGGCACCGCCTGGCGATCGAGATTGCTCATACGGAACAACGTAGTCCCGTCCGGCCCGCCCCGTCAGTCCGTCGGCCGGGCACCACCTGTGCGTGCGATGCCGGCGGTGCCCGCCATGCGGTGGCCGTGGACGGACAGCCGTCGCACCCTCAGGAACATAGTAGCCATGGACATAGTAGCCATGTACAGTAAATGCCATGAGCAGCAACACGGACGACGGTCCGACCCCTGGTTACCTGGTGTGGCGCCTGTCGACGAAGTGGCGGGTCGCCGTCGATCGCGCCGTCGCCCCCCTGGGGCTGACCCACGCGCAGTACTCGCTCGTGGCCTCGCTGTACGGCATGTGGCGCACCGGCGAGCGGCCCAGTCAGCGGCGCCTCGCCGACCACACGGGGCTGGAGCCGCTCTACGTGTCGAAGCTGGCCCGTTCCCTCGAGGCCGCCGGGCTGCTGGAGCGCGCCCGCGATCCGCGCGACCCCCGCGCGGTCCAGCTCGCGCTGACCGCCCAGGGGCGGGCGACCGCCGAGCGGGCGATCGAGGTCGTCCAGGGGCTGCTCGACCAGCTGCTGCAGCCGCTCGGCGGCCTCGGCAGCGCCCGCACCCGGCGGTTCACGAGCGAACTGACGGCCCTGCTCGACACACCGCTCGATCCGTCGAACGTCCACGCAGACCCCGACAAGGAGCAGTCATGACCACCACCGCACCGCTCGCCGACAGCCGCGCCATCGGCCTGGCCCACTACGCCGCTCGCGCGGTCCTGGAGCAGGTGATGGGCCGCCACGGCCTGAGCTTCCTGGAGACCACCGTGCTGCGGCAGGTCGCCGCGGCCGAGGAGCCGCTCTCGTTCGACCGGCTCGTCCGGAGCGCCGTCGACGCCGTCAAGATCACCGCGGAGGAGGCGGAACGGACCGTCGACGCGCTGACCGGACGGGGACTGCTCACCGTCGACGACACGGGCACCGTCCGGATGACGACGGACGGCCGGGCGCTGTACGACGCGGGGGCCGCCGAGACCGCGCGGGCCTCGGCGCGCATCTGGGCGGACATCCCCGAGGCGGACCGGGCCGCGGCCGGCCGGGTGCTCGCCCTGGTGACCGAGCGGGCGAACGCGGAGCTGCGCACCCTCGGACACAAGTAGTGGAATATTGAACCAACGGCGTGGGTTGTCGGCCGCGAAGGAGGTCGGCCGTGCAGAGCATGTTCAATGAGGCGCAGGAGCCGCAGCAGTCGCAGGAGTCCGCGTACTACACCCACGGAACGCCCGCGGAGCGCTGGGAGCGCGCCCGGATGTTCTTCGACGCCAAGGACTACGCCGCCGCGGCGCGGGTGCTGGGTCCGCTGGTCGAGGAGGTGCCGGAGCAGACCGGGCCGCGCCTGCTGCTGGCCCGCGCCTACTACCACTCCGCGCAACTTCGGCGTGCCGAGAGCGAGTTGCGGCTCATCGTGGAGCGTGACCCGGTGGAGCACTACGCCCGGCTGATGCTGGGCCGCACCCTCGAGCGGCAGGGACGCGGCGAGGAGGCCGACACCCATCTGCGGATCGCCTCCGCCCTCGCCGGGGACTTCGAGGAGGAGTGAGTCCGTCGCCGTGGCCCGGAGGCCGCCTGTCCGCTCTCCGGGCCATGGCATGCTGGCGCGATGGCCTCTCCCCGTGATCACGCGACCCTGGCCGAGCGGATCGAGGAACTGCTCGCCCCCGGCGGCCCGTTGCCCATCGTCGCGGCCGGTGACCCCGTGCTGCGCAGCGGCACCGAACGCTACGACGGACAGCTCGCCCCCGCGCTGCTCGCCCGCTTCGTCGAGGCGCTGCGCCTCACCATGCGCGCGGCGCCGGGCGTCGGGCTGGCCGCGCCGCAGGTGGGTGTGGCGCTGCGGATCGCGGTGATCGAGGACCCCGCGCCGGTCACCGAGGAGGTCCGGGTGGCGCGGGGACGCGTGCCGCAGCCGTTCCGGGTGCTGGTGAATCCCTCGTACGAGCCCATCGGGCCCGAGCGTGCCGCCTTCTTCGAAGGCTGTCTCAGCGTGCCCGGCTGGCAGGCGGTCGTGGCGCGGCACGCGCGCGTGCGGCTGACCGCCGAGGACGAGCACGGCCGGGCCGTGGACGAGGTGTTCACGGGCTGGCCGGCGCGGATCGTGCAGCACGAGACCGATCATCTCGACGGCACGCTGTACCTGGACCGCGCCGAGCCTCGGTCCCTGTCGTCGAACGAGGCGATGGCCGGGCGGTGGAACCAGCCGACGCCCGACACGGCCGCCCGGGAGCTCGGCTTCCGGCTGCCGCGCTGAGGCGCGGCAGCCGGGCGCCGGCCCGCCCGAGCGACCGGCGCCCCCGTGCGTTCAGCCCCGGTAGGCCTCGAGCAGCCGCAGCCACACCTCGCTGATCGTCGGGTAGGACGGCACCGCGTGCCACAGCCGTCCGATGGGGACCTGACCGGCGACGGCGACGGTCGCCGAGTGGATCAGCTCGCCGACGCCGGGGCCGACGAAGGTGACCCCGCGCAGGATCTCGTCCTCGAGGTCGACGACCATACGGGCGCGGCCCTTGTAGCCGTCGCGGTACAGACCGGCCCCGGCGACCGACGCCATCTCGACGTCGACGGCGCGCACCCGGTACCCGGCCTGTTCCGCCTCGGCCAGGGAGAGGCCCACGGCGGCGGCCTCCGGATCGGTGAAGACGACCTGCGGTACGGCGTGGTGGTCGGCGGTGGCGGAGTGGGCGCCCCAGGGCTCGTGCTCGGGCAGCTCGTCGCCGGCGGCGCGGGCGGCGATCGCGGCGCCGGCGATCCGCGCCTGGTACTTGCCCTGGTGGGTGAGGAGGGCACGGTGGTTGACGTCGCCGACCGCGTACAGCCAGTCGGTGCCGGTGACGCGGAGGCTGTCGTCGGTCTCCAGCCAGGCGCCGGGCTTCAGGCCGACGGTGTCCAGGCCGATGTCGTCGGTGCGCGGGGCGCGGCCGGTGGCAAAGAGGATCTCGTCGGCCTCGATCCGGTCGCCGGAGCCGGTGACGGCCACGACGGTGCCGTTCTGCCTGCTGACGGACTCCACGGAGGTGCCGGTTCGCACGTCGGCGCCGGCCTCGGTGAGGGCCTCGGCGACCAGCTCGCCGGCGAACGGCTCCATCCGGTTGAGCAGGCCCTTGCCCCGCACGAGGAGCGTGACCTGTACGCCGAGACCCTGCCACGCGGTGGCCATCTCGGTGGCCACCACTCCCCCGCCGACCACGATCAGCCGGCCCGGGACCTCCTTGGCGCTGGTCGCCTCGCGGCTGGTCCACGGCTTGACGTCGGCGAGTCCGGGCAGGCCGGGCAGCTGGGCCCGGGTGCCGGTGCACACGGCGACGGCGTGCCGGGCGGTGAGGGTATGGCGGGTGCCGTCGGGCGCGGTGACCTCGACGGTGCGGGGACCGGCGAGACGGCCGTGTCCGCGGTACAGGTCGGCGCCGATGCCCTCCAGCCAGCGGACCTGGCCCTCGTCGTTCCAGTCGGAGGTCTCATAGGTGCGGTGGGCGAGCACTTCGGCCGCGTCCAGCGGGCCCTGCACCGCACGTCGCAGGCCCGGGGTCCGCCGGGCATCGGCGTGGGCGATGACCGGGCGCAGCAGGGCCTTGCTGGGCATGCACGCCCAGTACGAGCACTCACCGCCGACGAGTTCGCTCTCCACGACCGCGGTGGTGAGGCCGGCCGCGCGGGCGCGGTCGGCGACGTTCTCCCCCACGGGTCCGCCACCGAGCACCACGACGTCGTACGCGATCGTTTCCGTTTCCGTCATGGGGTCAGTCTGGTCGGTGGCGGGCGTCCGGGCCACCAAACCGCCGGATCGCGGCGCGGGTGTGCGCCCTCGGGACACAGGTGTGCGCCCTGGCCACATGGGTACGTGCGCGGAATACGCACGTCGTCGGCTGTGTTGTGCCGACGCCCGCCCCCCGACACCAGGAATGAGGGATGCACGCCATGAGCAGCACCGTGGAGCTCACCAAGGAGAACTTCGACCAGATGGTCACGGACAACGATTTCGTCCTGATCGACTTCTGGGCGTCCTGGTGCGGGCCGTGCCGTCAGTTCGCGCCGGTGTACGAGAAGGCCGCGGAGGAGAACCCGGACCTGGTGTTCGGCAAGGTGGACACGGAGGCGCAGCCCGAGCTGGCCGCCGCCTTCCAGATCCAGTCGATTCCGACGCTGATGATCGTGCGCGACCAGGTCGCGATCTTCGCCCAGCCCGGTGCCCTGCCGGAGGCCGCCCTCGCGGACGTCATCGGTCAGGCCCGCAAGCTCGACATGGACGAGGTGCGCCAGTCGATCGCGGCGCAGGAGGGCCAGGCGGGACAGGGGCAGTAGCACTTCGCGGCTCGTCCGCCGGCGTGGGGCAGCAGGGGTTTACGGCTCGCCCGCCGGCATGGGAGGAGTCTTCGGCCGGAACGGGGGCGCCCGGGCCGGAGGCTCCTTTTTCGTGCGCTCTCTCCGCCCGCCCCGCGCGCGCCTCTCAGCTGGAGTCGCGGTGCACCACCGAGGCGCCGACCACCTTGTGGACGCCGGGTGCGGCACCCGGCTCGCGGACCGCGCGGTCGACCAGGTCGGCGAGGTCGCTCCCGGACGGCAGTTCGATGTGGACCGTGCTCAGCCGCGGCCGCAGCAGCCGGCCCAGCATCAGGTCGTCGGCCCCGACGACCGCCGTCTCCTCGGGCACGCGCACGCCCTCGTCCTGCAGGGCGCGCATCAGCAGCATCGCGTACTCGTCGTTGTACGCGAACACGGAGTCCAGCCCGAGTCCACGCCAGCGCGCCGCGAGCCGGGCGGCCGGTTCCTCCTCGTAGGCGAGGGGCAGCGCGGTGACCGTGGCGTCGGTGCCCCGCAGGGCGCGGCGGGCGCCCTCCAGACGGGGGCGTGAGAAGGACTCCAGTCCCGGTTCCTCGGGGACGACGACACCGACCCGGCGCCGTCCGCGGGCGTACAGATGGGTGGCGGCGGCATGGCCGACGCCCTCGTGGTCGAGCAGCAGGGCGTGGGCGCCCTCGACGGCCTCGGAGCCGAGCGTGAGCACGGCGCGTGCGCCGGCCCGCTTGAGGACGGCGACGCCGTCGGGGCCCAGGCCGGTGCCGGGGACGAGGACGGCGACGGGCCGCAGTTCCGCCCAGGCGCGGGCGGCGTCGTCGCCCTGGACGCCGACCGTGCCGTACTGCACGACGGTGTAGTCCAGGCGGCCGAGCGCCCACTGGAGTTCGTTGAGGAAGCCGCTGTACAGCGGGCCGACGGGGATGGCGGGGGCGGGCATCAGGACGATGCGGCTGTGCCCGGCGCGCAGGCTGCGGGCGGCCGCGTGCGGGACGTAGCCGAGTTCTTTCGCGGCCTCGTGCACACGGCGGCGGGTGGCGTCGCTGATCCGTACGGCGCTGGTGTTGTTCAGCACGTAGGAGACGGTCGCGCGCGAGACGCCGGCCAGCCGGGCGACATCGGCGCTCGTGGGGGCGGGGCGGGGTGCGGGCGACGCGGGCGGGGGCGTGTTCGGTATCTGCACCATGACGGTAGGCATCTTGGCAGAGGCGGCCGGGACCCTCCTGTCCGGGGCGGCATGCTGCGCCGTGGACGCGCCTCGCGGGCTGCTGGAGAGTGGCGCACGACTGAGCCGGGGCCCCGGGCTGGGCGACGGACCCGGGGGCTCGGCGGCCGGTGGATGATCCGGAAGTCCGTCGGCACGCCGGCGGGTCGGGCGATCGGCGCCCCGCTCATCAGCCGGGGCCGGACGGCGCGGCGGGAACCGGATGCGCGGCGGCTACAGCGGTGTGGAAGGCGGCCGCCGCACGGCGCGGTCCGCGGGGACCGGTGTCAGCAGCAGGACCGGGTGCCGGTGCCGGTGACACGGTCGACGAGGTCCATCCAGCTCGCCTCCAGCCGCTCGACGGGCATGCGGCACTGGCGGGTCAGGTGGTGCACCAGGGACGGGCTGAGCTGGCCCATCAGCGCGTGCGCCAGCAGCTCGGTGTCGGCGTCCGGGACCGCCTGGCGCAGCAGCAGGGCGACGTGGCTGTGCAGCACCCGGCGCGGCGGCACGACATAGCGGCGGTCCGGGCTCGGTTCGGCGGCCAGTTCCAGTTCCAGCTCGGCGACGGTCCTGCGCAGCAGCGCGCACCCGAAGGCGCGCAGCCGCTCCACGGGCGGGGCGCCGGGACCGAGCGGCGGCGGCCCGCTGAGGAACGCGGCCTGGAACTTGCGCTCGGAGTGGTCCAGCAGCGCGGTCAGCAGTCCGGTGCGGTCGCCGAAGCGGCGGAAGACGGTGCCCTTGCCGACGTTCGCGGCGGCCGCCACGGCCTCCATCGTGACCCCGGCCACGCCGTGCTCGGCGATCAGCCGGGAGGCGGCGTCGAGGAGCTTGGCGCGGTTGCGGGCGGCGTCGGCGCGCAGGCACGGCTCGTCGTCGGCGGCTCCGAGGGTGAGCAGGTCGGGTGCGCCGACGATCAGGTCGGGTGCGCCGTCCATCTCCTGGGGGTGCGGAACGGGTGGCAGGGGCACGGACATGAACTCAGCGTAAAGCATGGGAATGAAACTGGACCGCGGTCCGGTTAGGGTGATAGAAAAATAAACGGACCCCGGTCCGGATCGTTGACAGCAGTCTTTCAGCAGCCCTTGGAGTTCCCATGTCCGTTCGTATCCTCGCCCTGGTCGGCAGCCTGCGCGCCGGTTCGCACAACCGTCAGCTCGCCGAGGCCGCCGTCAAGCTCGCCCCCGAGGGCGCCGAGGTCGTGCTGTTCGAGGGACTGGCCGACATCCCCTTCTACAACGAGGACGTCGACATCGAGGGCAACGTCCCGGCCCCGGCCGCCGAGCTGCGCGCGGCCGCCCAGGCCGCCGACGCCTTCCTGCTGTTCTCCCCCGAGTACAACGGCACCATCCCGGCCGTCCTGAAGAACGCCATCGACTGGCTGTCGCGTCCGTACGGCGCCGGCGCCTTCGGCGGCAAGCCGGTGGCCGTCATCGGCACCGCCTTCGGCCAGTACGGCGGCGTGTGGGCGCAGGACGACACCCGCAAGGCCGTCGGCATCGCGGGCGGCAAGGTGATCGAGGACATCAAGCTCTCCATCCCCGGCTCGGTGACCCGCTTCGCCGAGACCCACCCGGTGGACGACGCCGAGGTCGCGGCGCAGCTGACCGAGGTCGTCGCCCGTCTGCACGGCCACGCGGGCGAGGCGGTCGCCGCCTGACACCGGGTCCCCGACCCGGCACTCCCGGCCTGACGGCGAAGGGGTGGCAGCTCACGGGCTGCCACCCCTTCGCCGTGTCCTCGAGCCCTGGAGCCCTTGCGGACGCGCCGGCGTGGGGCCTTCAGCGTCGGGACAGGGCCAGCACGCTCAGGCCGAACATCAGGACACCGAGCGGAACGTGGACCGAGGGGACATGCGCGATGCCGAGCACGACCTGGACGGAGGCCAGCGCCAGGAATCCCGACGCGTACAGGATCGGCCGGGGCGAGTCGCCGCCCGGCTTCCACGCCAGCACCGCGGCGAGCACGTACAGCATCGACGCCGCGTACATGACGCGCGCCCCCACACCGTGCAGGGTCTGTCCGTAGGACGAGGTCAGCAGCAGTCCGGCGGAGACCGCCTGGAGGAAGATGGTCAGGGTCTGCGCGGCGAGCGCGATCCTCAGGAACGAGGATGTGCGCCGGGAGTTCGCCGTCACCTCGGTGGCCATGTCGGGTCCCCTTCTTCTCCGCCCGCGGGCGGTGGATCGATAAGGTCTCACCGGCCCGACGACACGGGCCCGCGAAAGGTAAGGCGAGGGGGCGGCCGCACGTATGGGACCTGGCGGGACCGGCGCGCAGGAGATATCCGGCGAGCGACGGCAACTGATCAACGTCGCCTACCGGTTGCTCGGTTCCCTGGCCGAGGCCGAGGACGCCGTGCAGGAGGCCTACGCCCGCTGGTACGGGCTGTCGCCCGGCCGGCGGGCCGAGATCGTGTCCCCCGGCGCCTGGCTGACGACGGTGACCTGCCGCATCTGCCTGGACGTGCTCGGCTCGGCCCGTGCCCGCCGGGAACGCTATGTCGGCGCGTGGCTGCCCGAGCCCCTGCCCGACCGCACCGAGTGGGGCCGCCACGCCGGAGGCGCCGACACCTCCGGACCCGCGGACCCCGCCGATCAGATCGTCCTCGACGAGTCGGTGACCATGGCGTTCCTCGTCGTATTGGAGTCGATGACGCCCGCCGAGCGGGTGGCCTTCGTCCTGCACGACGTCTTCCGCTATCCGTTCGCCGAAATCGCCGGCGTCCTGGAGCGCAGCCCCGCCGCCTGCAAGCAGCTGGCCTCCTCCGCCCGGCGGCGGGTGGGGTCGGCACGCCCCGCGGTGACGGCGACCGGGCGGGCCGACGTGGTGCGGCACGTCAAGGAGGCGTGGCAGAGCAAGGACATCGCGGCCCTCGTCTCGCTCCTCGACCCGGCCGCCGTGATGACCGCCGACGGCGGGGGCGTGGTCGGCACGGTGCTGCGTCCCGTCGAGGGCGGTGCGCGCATCGCCCAGTACATGGCCGCCATCGCGGACAAGGCTCCGGACCTGGAACTCCTGGAGCGGTCGGTCAACGGCATGCCGGGCCTGGTGGCCCGGCGCGCCGGCGTCGTCGCGACCGTGGCCGCCTTCGACGTCCGCGGCGATCGCGTCACCCGGATCTGGGTGGTCCGCAACCCGCAGAAGCTGCGGCCGTGGGCACGGCAGACGGCCTGACCGTCAGGGGGCCGGCCGACGCGGACCGGCCGCCGGTGTCCCCTGTGTCCGGCGCGCGCAGGGCCGCCGGAGAATCCGCGCAGGAGTCTCACACGGACTGCACACAGCCTTTCAACAGGCTCGTTAGCGTGACTGGCCGTCCGTACCACCGTCAGGAAGACGCCGATGGATTACTGCTCCTCGTGCCGCCGCCACCTCAACGGCGCCCTGGTGTGCCCGGGGTGCGGCGCCTACGCGCCGGACATAGACCCGGGCTTCGACGCCGAGCCGGCCGCCACGGCGCCGGCCGGACAGGCGGTGAGCATCGCGCCGGCCCGCGGGGCGGCGCACACCGCGCCGGTCTGGGACGGGCCGGGCACCACACCGGTCCAGGGGCCGTCGGGCAGCGCGCCGGTCTGGGAACCGGCGGCCGCGGTCGCCGAGGACGCAACGGGCGGCACCCAGGACGTCGCGTACGACGGTGGTTCCGCGCCGTCCGGCCGGGCAGCGCGGCGCCGGCAGCGGGCCCGCTGGCAGAAGAACCGGCGCCGGGCGGCGGTGGCGACCGCCGTCGCGCTGGTCGGCGGCGGGCTGACGGTGGCCGCGATGGACCGCGGCTCCGGGAGCCGCGCGCAGGCAGCGACCACGCCGGACGACCACACCATGAACGTGGCCGAGGTACCGGCGCAGACCTACGCGCCTCCGGTGGCCCCCGAGCCGCAGCGCCCCGCCACCCACGCGGCGCCGAGACACGCGGCGCCGACCGCGCCCCCGGCCCGGCACACGGACAGCGCCGGGGCGCCCGCCGCCGTACCGACGACGACGCATGCCCGGCCGCGGTCCGCGGTCCCCGCGCAGCCGGTGATCCCCACAGTGCGGCAGCAGCACGCCTCGCTCCCGCAGCCGTCCGGCGCCCCGGTCACCGACCCCGGCGGCACGTCCACGTCGGCGCAGCAGCCGTCGACGCCCACGGGCTCCGGGAGCGGCACCACGCCCGCTCCGGCTCCGCCGAACACCTCGCCGTCGAGCACGACGCCGTCGCAGCAGCAGCTCTGCCTGCTCGTGGTGTGTCTCGGCTGACGGGTTCGTCGTCCGTGACGAGCCGTCACGAGGT
This sequence comes from Streptomyces sp. NPDC028635, assembly GCF_040637635.1. Taxonomy (NCBI): domain Bacteria; kingdom Bacillati; phylum Actinomycetota; class Actinomycetes; order Kitasatosporales; family Streptomycetaceae; genus Streptomyces; species Streptomyces sp. NPDC028635. The sequence continues at coordinate 52,630 of NZ_JBEZWX010000037.1, forward strand.
GCGTCTGCACCGCATGGGCCGCTGGTGGGCCGTCGACGTCCCCGGCCTGGACGCGCACACCCAGTGCCGCACGCTCGACGAGGCGGAGGATCTGGCACGCGGTCCGCTCGCCCAGGCGCTGGGGACGGCGCCGGAACAGGTAGCCGTGCGCCTGGTGTTGCCGGAGCCGGCGCCCGAGCTGGAGGCCGTGGCCGGGGCTCGCCGTCGGCGGGAGGCCGCGGTGGCCGCCGAACGGGAGGCGGTCGGGGCGGCCGTGCGCATCCTGGTCGACACTCTCAGTGTGGGTCCGGGCGATGTGGACCGGCTGCTGGGCCTCGCCCCGGACCAGGTGGCCCGCCTGACGCCCCGGCGCACCTCGGCCACGACCCGCCTCACCCGCGTTACCCCGCCGGCCCATCCCCGCACCGACACGCGCCCGGCCCCGCGCGCGAGCGCGTCGCGGCGCCCGCAGGGTGTGCCGGGCGGAGGGCCCGCGCCCCGCTGACGCGGCACACGGCAGCCGCCGCCCGGTGCATGCCGAGCGTCCGCCCCCGGCGGGCCGGCGGCCGGTGGCTCTCCTCACTTGCCGTATGCCTGCTTCCAGCGGGCCCGGTGGCGGGCGTCGCCCTGGCCGTGACCGCTCACCGCGCCGAGGGCAGGCAGCGGGGTGCCGTTGTGCCACAGGCCGAGCAGGTCGCGGTGGACGGCCAGGATGCCGTTGTACCGGGCGAAGTCCTCGGCGGGGCGGCTGAACCGGGTGGTGGTGACGAACACGGCCACCTCGGCGCCGAAATGCACCTTGGCGCCGAGAAGATCGCGCAGTTCGCGGCTGGCCACGGTACGGCTCGGCGCGTACCGCTTGCACTGGACGACCATCGTGCGGCCGTCCGGCAGCCGCCCCATGACGTCGGCGCCGCCGTCGTAGGCGCCGCCGACGCGGCGCACCCGGGTGCATCCGTCGCGCCGGCACAGCGCGGCGACGAGATCCTCGAACTCGCCGCCGGTCATGGCGTCGACGCCGGTGAGGCTGCGCCGGCCGGCCTCCACGGCCTGTTCCCTCCGCCACCGCCGGTCCTGCCCGCGCAGTCCGCGGTCGGTGCGCCACAGCCACCAGCCGCCCGCCGCCAGCCCGCCCGCGAGCACCACGGCGAGGGCGTACCCCCAGCCGGCCGCCGCACCGGCCACCAGCAGCACGGCGGCCAGGCCCGCGCCGTACGCCGCCGTCCCGCGCCCGCGAGCGGATCCGCCCCGTCCACGCCCAGCCGCCACGCCGCCTCCCCTGCCGTCCGTACCGGCAGTGTGGGCGGGGGTGGCGCGACGGCAGTAGGCCCGCGTCGGCCAACTGTGCGCGCTCAGCCCACCGTTCGGTGCACGATGTGGCCGCCGGTCACGGTCAGCGGCACCGGGGCGTCGGCGACCTCGTCGGCGGGGGCTTCGACGGGATCGACGCCGAGCGCGGTCAGGTCGGCGCGCAGCCCGACGGCGACACGGCCGGCGACGGTCTGCTCCCCGGCCGCGAGCGCGGCGTGGGTGGTGCAGCCCTCCAGGGCCTGCAGGCCCGTCAGCCCGGCGCGGTCGGAGGCGGCGCCGCGGGGTGCGCGGGCCGTGGCGAGCACGGCGCGGGCGTCGTAGTGGGCGATCGGCCAGTCGGAGCCGAGGGCGAGGACCGCGCCCGCGTCGCGCAGGTCGCGCAGCCGCCAGGCCCGCCCGGCGCGGGTGCCGCCGAGGCGGGTGGACCACTCGTCGGTGCGGTCGGGGCGGGTGTAGGCGGTGTGCGGGGGCTGCATGGAGGCGATGACGCCGAGCGCGGCGAAGCGGGTGACCGTGTCGTCGGGCACGGACTCGATGTGCTCGATCCGGTGGGCGAACCGGGCGTCCTCTCCCAGCGCCTCGACGGTGTCCAGGACGTGCCGCACGGCGGCGTCGCCGATGGCGTGCGTGGCGGTGCGCACCCCGGCGCGGTGCAGGAAGCGCACGGCCTCGCTGTAGGCCTCGGGGTCGGGCCAGAAGGCCTCGGTGCCCTGTCCGTGGCAGTCGGGGTGCTCCAGCCAGGCGGTGCCGCCCTCGACGGTGCCGTCCATGAAGAACTTCACGCCGCCCACCCGCCAGTGCCGTCCGCCCCGGCGCTGCGCGGCGACGAGTTCCTCCAGCGCGGCCCGGTCGGCGCCGGGCATGCACCAGGGGGCGAAGCGCAGCCGCACCGGCAGGACGGTCTCCGCGGCGACGGCACCGACCAGGTCGGGGTCACCGCCGTCCATGACGTGGGCGCCGGTGACGCCGGTCGCGGCCATGCCGGCGAGCAACTGGACCAGCCGCGCACGGCGTTCGGCGTACGGCAGCCGGGGTGCGACCTCGTGGACGAGGTCCATCGCGGCGTGCTCGACGAGGTGCCCGGTGAGCCGGCCGTCGGCGTCGGTGGCGATGTGGGAGCGCTGGGCGAAGGCGCGCGGGCCGGTGATGCCGGCGGCCTTCAGTGCGGCGCCGGTGACGAGGGCGGAGTGGCCGTCGTACAGGCGCAGGAAGGCCGGGGCGCCGTCCAGGACGTCCTCGACGAGGGCGCGGTCGACGGGGTGGCCGCCGAAGGCGTTGTGGTCCAGGCCCCAGCCGAGGACCCAGCCGTCCGTGCGGGGCGCCGTGGCGAGCGCGGCACGCAGGCCGTCGAGGTCGCGGACGTGGGACAGGTCGGTGCCGGAGGTCATCTCCAGGCCCCACACCGGGTGGCTGTGCCCGTCGACCAGGCCGGGCACCAGACTCGCCCCGGCCAGGTCCACCACCTCGGTGCCGGCCCCGCACCAGTCGCGCACGGCGCTCTCGTCGCCGACGTAGGCGATCAGTCCGTCGCGGACGGCGACCGCGCGGGCCTCGGGCCGGTCCGGGTCGAGGGTGCGGACACGGGCACCGGTGAGGACGAGGTCGGCGGTGGGCATGGGGCTCCTTGGGGCTCGGCGGGGCGGTCGGGTCAGTCGCGGGCGAGGGCGGCCGGTTCGGCGGGGGCGGCCGCGGGATCGCTGCCGGGTTCGGCGGCGAAGTGGGCGTACACGCTGGGCCGGTGGCGGCGCAGCCAGGCGGCGAGGGCGAGCCCGATGAGGAACACGGCCGGAACGACGGCGGCGAGGACGGTGTTCACCGTCGCGGAGGCGCCGGTGAACAGGTCGAGGTGGGTGATCACCAGGGCGATGGCGGTCGCCAGCAGCACCACCGCGGCCACGGGTGCGACGACGGTACGCAGGACGCCCTCGGTGTGCCGGACGCGCCGGAAGTAGAAGGGGATGGCGAGGGCGGCCAGCAGTTGCAGCGCCAGCAGGCCGAGCATGCCGGGGGTGTTGACCCACAGCAGCAGCTGGTCGTACGGGTCGGCGCCGGCCGCGGCGAAGGCGAGCACGACGGCGGCGCCGAGCACGGTCTGGCCGATGCCGGCGACGTACGGGGAGCCGTGGCGGGAGTGGACCCGGGCGAGCGCCCTGGGCAGGACACCCTCCTCGGCGAGGGCGAGGCCGTAGCGGTTGATGGCGTTGTGGAAGGCCAGCAGGGAGGCGAGCACGCTGGTGACGATGAGGACGTGCATGACGTCGGCCGCCCAGCCGCCCACATAGGTGGTGATCGCGGAGAAGAACAGCCCGGCGGGGTCCTTCCCGGCCGCTTCCACGACGTGGCTGTCGCCGAAGGCCTGGACGGCGATCCAGACCACGAAGGCGTAGAAGAGACCGAGGAAGCCGACGGCGATGTAGGTGGCGCGCGGGACCGTGCGATCCGGGTCGCGGGCCTCGCGGCGGTAGATGACGGTCGACTCGAAGCCGGTGAACGCGGCGAAGGCGAACGCGAGGACGGCGGCGGTGCCGGGCACGAAGACGTTGCCGGGGGTGAAGGAGGCGAGGGACAGTCCGTGCGCGCCGCCCTTGAGCAGGACACCGCCAGCGAGCAGCACGAGGATGCCGGTCTCGGCGACCAGCAGGACACCGAGCACCTTGGCGCCGAAGTCGATCGAGCGGTAGCCGCCGTAGCCGATGACCAGCAGGCCGGCCAGGGAGACGGGGAGCCAGGGCAGGTGCGAGCCGGTCAGCGCGTGGACGGTGTCGCGGGTGGCGGTGCCGAGGAGGCCGTAGACGCCGATCTCCATGCCGTTGTAGCCGACCAGGGCGAGCAGGGCGGCCCCGACGCCGACGCTGCGGCCGAGGCCGCGGGTGATGTACGCGTAGAAGGCGCCGCCGCCGTGGACGTGGCGGCTCATGGTGGTGAAGCCGATCGCGAAGACGGCGAGGGTGACACCGGCCAGCAGATAGCCGACGGGTGCGCCGATCCCGCCGAGCAGGATCGCCAGCGGGGCGACGCCGGCCATGACGGTGAGCGGGGCGGCGGCGGAGACAACGAAGAACGCGATGTCGGCGGTGCCGAGGGAGCCGCTTCTCAGCGCTGCGGCGGGCGGGTTCGGGGTGGGGATGTCGGGCACGGCGAAGCCCTTCTGAGCTGCGGGCAGGGGGCGGGGCACGGGCATGCGGGATCTCCGGCGCCGTAAACCGAAAGGCTTTCGGTTTACGCAATGTAACCTCCTCTTCAGACAGCTGGGAAGACCCCGAGGGGGAAGATCAAGACATGGGACGGCCGCGCACACCCCTGCTGGACCGGGAGCGCATCACCACCACGGCGCTGGAACTCGTGGACGAGCAGGGCGAGTTCAGCGTCCCGCAGATCGCGCGACGGCTCGGGGTGCAGACCGGCTCGGTCTACCACCATGTGGACGGCCGCGACGGCATCGTGGAGCTGCTGCGTGAGCGGGTGTCACGGGACATGGACATCGCCACGCTCGACACGCGGCCCTGGGACGCGGCGCTGGCGGCGTGGGCGCGCTCCTACCGGGCGGCGTTCGCGGCGCATCCGAGGGCGATCCCGTTGCTGATGACGAATCCCGTGCGGGCGCCCCGGGTGCTGGAGCAGTACGAGCGGGCCGTCACGGTGCTGCTGGACGCGGGTTTCCCGACGTCCGAGGTGATGCCGGTGCTGGTCGCGCTGGAGAACGTGGTCCTGGGGTCCGCCCTGGACCTCGCCGCACCCGAGGCGATGTGGGAACTGGGCGACGCCTCGGTCACCCCGCGGCTGGCCGAGGCCTTGGACGCGGCCGGCCCGCACCGGGCCGACCGCGCCTTCGAACTGGCCTTGGAGGCGTTCCTGGCCCACGCCGGACGCAGGCTTCAGGAGTGCCGGCAGGACTGATCAGCGGCAGACGTCGCCGTGCCGGACGTCCAGGACGACACGGTCCGGGGAGTGCAGCGTGTAGGCGCGGTAGTGGGGGCTGCTGTGGAAGGCGGCACCGAAGGAGACCACGCCTTCGAAGTCGCCGGTCAGCGCCACGCCCCTCAGCTGAGGCAGCCGGACGGTGGCCAGACGCGGCCCCCGGTACGCGTTCCGCCCGGCCGCGTCGTGCGCGGCGGCGGGCGACAGCCTGAGGGAGAGGAAGTGGTGCCCGGGAAGCGGTACCCGCTTGCCCGAGGCGTCGTAGCGCAGTTGACCGACCGGCGCCACGGTCACCCGGGGCACGGCGCCCCGGACGTCGATCACGAGCCGGTCGTAGGTGCAGTGACCGGCCCAGCGGGCGTTGGTGACCAGCGCGGTCCTGGGCACCGGAGAGGACTGCGGAGCGGCAAAGGCCGTGGCACCGGCCGCGGTAAGTCCGATCAGCGCGGCCACGACGGCGGCCGCACGGCGAGGAAGAGGTTGCATGACGCCCCCCGCTTTCTGACGTGGGTGAGGGGACGGAAGTGTCATCAACAGGGACATTCCACTCGGCCGTACGGTTGCACCCCTCAGGCTGCGGTTCGGTTACGTCTCGCTCACACCTTGGTGTCCGGGCCGTAAGCGCACCATGATGAGCGCATGACGTTGGCCCTGCGAGCCATGGACCGGCTGGCGAACTGGGCGGATCTCTCCGAGACCGCCCCGAGCTGCGGCAACGGGCGCGCTCTGCGTTCCGCCCAGGCCGAGATCGCCCACTTCCACACCCAGCGCGACGTGGACCTGCACCTGACCACCTGGGCCATACGGCGCTTCGAACAGGACCTCGGCAGCGCGACCGCGGTGCGGCTGGTCCCGGGGGCGCAGTGGGTGACGGTGCGTCTGGAGGTCGACACGGACATCGATCTGCTGATGACCCTGGTCAGCCTGGCCCTGCGCGCCCACCAGCGGGGCCCTGTCCCGCACGACATCCCGCCCCCTCGGTGCACGGCCCAGCCCGGGATCCCGGTCCAGCGCCGCTAGCGCGGTCACCCGACTGGGTGCCACCAGTGGGCCGGGCTCCTGCCGTCGTGCTCGGATGGAGAAGTCCCTCCCCATTCCGAACCGAGGTAGCTGAGATGCACGAGATGTGGTGCGGCGCAGACACCCGGGGTGAACCGGTGTGGCACGTCCTGACGACCGACAAGACCTCCACGCTGTGCGGAATGGAGAAACGGGAGGAGAAGCCCAAGGACCCCGACGAGACCGACAAGCACTGCTTCCCCTGCATGAAGACCTTCCAGGAGGCCGTGCAGGCGACGATGTGACCGTCGGCGCCGGAGACGACGGCGGTGCTGGTGCCGGCGGTGCCGGCACCGGAGACGGTGAGACAGCCGACGCCGGTGGGCGCGGGGCGGGTGACGGCGAGCACGCGGCCGGTGAGCCCGGCGCCGGTGACGGCGAGCGCGCGGCCGGTGAGCCCGGGGCCGGTGACGGCGAGCGCTGGGCCGTACGGGCGCATCCGGCGTACCGTCCGACTATGGGCGGCGAGCACTCCGTACGTGACAGCGAGCCGCGCCCCTCGGCGGCCGTCGGCCGCCCCGCGGACGCCGGAACGCCGGAGCACGCCTTGGACGCGGCCCTGGCCGACACGGTCCGCCGCACCGGCGCCTCCATCGGCGGCCTGTATCTGATCACCCGGCGCGAGCAGCCGGACGCCGGGCCCGAACCGGCGGACGGCCCGCACGAGGCGGCGGACGCCCCGGCCGAGGCGGCGAAGGACCGGGCGCGGGGGCGGCACGAGGAGGGGCATGCGGAGACCGGCGTGCACGGGCATGCGCGGGTCCAGGCGCGGGAGCGTACGGACACTCCCGCGGAGAAGGAGAAGAACCGCGCCGAGAGCCTGCCGCCCATGCTGCGCCTGGTGGCCCTGTGCGGGCTGCCCGAGGAGTTCACCACCCCCTGGCAGCGCCTGCCGCTGGACGCCCCCGTCCCGGTCGCGGACGCGATCCACGACGACCGGCTGGTGTGGATCGGCAGCCAGGGAGAGATGCTCCGCCACTACCCGCGAGCCGCCGCCGTGCTGCCGTACCCCTTCGCGCTCGCCGCGGTGCCGGTGCGCGGCGCGCACGGCTGCTGGGGCGGCATCGTGCTGATGTGGCCGGCGGACCACCCCCGCCGCACCACCGCCCGCGAACGCGCCCGGATCATCGCGGGCGCCCGCCGCCTGGCTCAGCTGCTCGACGACGGGCCCGACCCGCCGTCGCTGCCCGAACGCCCGCGCAGCGTCCCGGTCGACGCCGCGCACCATCCGCTGCAGACGGGCCTGGCCGCGGCGGACTACGTGGAGCGGCTGCCGTGGGGGGCCCTGTCGCTCGACCTGGAGGGCCGGATCACCTTCCTGTCCCGCACGGCCGCCCGGCTGCTCGGCCGCGGCGCCGACCGGCTGCTCGGCACCCGGCCCTGGGAGTCCCTGCCCTGGCTGGACGCTCCCGGCTACGAGGACCACTACCGCACCGCCGTCGTCAGCCGCGCCCCGGTGTTCTTCACCGCCCTGCGCCCGGCCGGAGAGGGCCTGGCCTTCGAGCTGTACCCGGACGCCAGCGGCATCAGCGTGCGCGTCACGCCGCAGAGCGGACCGCTGCCGGACGGCGCCCCGGCGGCCCCGGCCCGCCGCCCGGGCATCGCCCCCACCGGCCGCCTGTACCAGCTGGTGCACCTCGCGGCCGCGCTGGGCGAGACGGTGGGCGTGCGGGACCTGGTCACGCTGATCGGGGGACAGATCCTGCCGGCCTTCGGCGCCCAGGCCCTGGTGCTGTCGGCGGCCGACGCCGGCCGGCTGAAGATCATCGGCCATTACGGGTACCCGCCGGTCACCGTCGAGCGGCTCGACGCGCTGCCGGTCGACACCGAACTCACCCCGGCCGGCCAGGTCCTCGCCAGCGGCGCACCCGCGTTCTTCTCCTCCGCCGCCGACCTGGCGGCCGGCTATCCCCGCGCCCCGCGGATCAGCGGGAAGCAGGCGTGGGCCTTCCTGCCGCTGATCGTCACCGGGCGGCCGGTCGGCTGCTGCATCCTGTCGTACGACAGACCGCACGCCTTCACCCCGGACGAGCGGGCCGTGCTGACCTCGCTGGCGGGTCTGATCGCCCAAGCCCTGGAGCGGGCCCGCCTCTACGACGCCAAGCAGCTCCTCGTGCAGGAGCTCCAGCGTTCCCTGCTGCCGCGCACCCTGCCGACTCTGCCGGGCCTGGCGGTGGCCGCCCGGTACCTGCCCGCCGGGCACGGCGTGGAGATCGGCGGCGACTTCTACGACGTGCTGCGGCTGGACTCGCGCACGGCCGCCGCGGTGATCGGGGACGTCGAGGGCCACAGTGTCGCCGCGGCCGCCCTCATGGGCCAGGTCCGCACCGCCATCCACGCCCACGCGACCTCCGGGGCGGACCCGGGCCAGGTGCTGGCCCGCACCAACCGACTGCTCACCGACCTGGACTCCGAGCTGCTCGTCTCCTGCCTGTACGTCCATCTCGACCTGGACCGGCATCTGCTCACCCTGGCCAGCGCCGGCCATGTCGCCCCGCTGCTGCGCACCGGACCGGGGCGGGCGGAGCTGGTCGAGGTGGAGCCCGGTCCGCTGCTCGGCGTGGACACCCGGGCCCGCTATCCGACCACCTCGCTGCGGCTGCCGCCGGGTGCGGTGCTGGCCCTGTACACGGACGGTCTCGTGGAGGTCCCCGGCGCGGACGCCACCGAGGTCACCGCGGCCCTCGCGGCGCACCTCGCCGGCGCGGACCACCGCGACCTGGAGGGGCTGCTCGACGGTCTCGTGGACCGTGCGTGGCCTGCGGGCCGCTACAGCGACGACATCACCGTCCTGCTGCTGAGCGCGGGCCCGGCGCCACGGTGAACGCGGTCCCGTCAGGGGTGAAGAAGCGGTGAAGGGGACCACCTGACGGACCCCTCGGGCGGTGCGGTTAGCATATGAGCGCCACCTAGCTCGAAAGTTGGACGGAACCCGTGACTGTCAACGACGACTCGTTCACCACCTGGAACCACCGCGAGGAGATCGCGGAGTCGATGATCCCGATCATCGGAAAGCTCCACCGGGAGCGGGACGTGACGGTCCTGCTGCACAGCCGTTCCCTGGTGAACAAGTCGGTGGTGAGCATCCTCAAGACCCACCGATTCGCCCGGCAGATCGCCGGTGAGGAGCTCTCGGTCACCGAGACGATGCCCTTCCTGCAGGCGCTCACCACGCTCGACCTCGGCCCGTCCCAGATCGACATCGGCATGCTCGCCGCGACGTACAAGAGCGACGACCGCGGCCTGAGCGTCGAGCAGTTCACCGCCGAGGCCGTCGCCGGCGCCACCGGCGCGAACAAGATCGAGCGCCGCGAGGGCCGCGACGTCGTGCTCTACGGCTTCGGCCGCATCGGCCGCCTCGTCGCCCGCCTGCTGATCGAGAAGGCCGGCTCCGGCAACGGCCTGCGCCTGCGCGCCATCGTGGTGCGCGGCGGCGGCGCCCAGGACATCGTCAAGCGCGCCTCGCTGCTGCGCCGCGACTCCATCCACGGCCAGTTCCAGGGCACCATCACCGTGGACGAGGAGAACAGCACGATCCTCGCCAACGGCAACGAGATCAAGGTCATCTACGCCAACGACCCGAGCGAGATCGACTACACCGCGTACGGCATCAAGAACGCGATCCTCATCGACAACACCGGCAAGTGGCGGGACCGCGAGGGTCTCTCGCAGCACCTGCGTCCGGGCGTCGACAAGGTCGTGCTGACCGCCCCCGGCAAGGGCGACGTGCCGAACATCGTGCACGGCGTGAACCACGACACGATCAAGCCCGACGAGCAGATCCTGTCCTGCGCCTCCTGCACCACCAACGCCATCGTGCCGCCGCTGAAGGCGATGGACGACGAGTACGGCGTGCAGCGCGGCCACGTGGAGACCGTCCACTCGTTCACCAACGACCAGAACCTGCTGGACAACTACCACAAGTCCGAGCGCCGTGGCCGCAGCGCGCCGCTGAACATGGTCATCACCGAGACCGGCGCCGCCTCGGCCGTCGCCAAGGCCCTGCCGGACCTCAAGGCGCGGATCACCGGCAGCTCGATCCGTGTGCCGGTGCCGGACGTGTCGATCGCGATCCTCAACCTGCAGCTGGCCCGCGAGACCACCCGCGAGGAGGTCCTCGACTACCTGCGGGACGTCTCGCTGACCTCGCCGCTGCGCCGCCAGATCGACTTCATCAGCGCGCCCGACGCGGTCTCCAGCGACTTCATCGGCTCGCGGCACGCGTCGATCGTGGACGCCGGTGCCACCAAGGTCGAAGGCGACAACGCGATCCTCTACCTGTGGTACGACAACGAGTTCGGCTACTCCTGCCAGGTCATCCGGGTCGTCCAGCACGTCTCGGGCGTCGAGTACCCGACGTACCCCGCCCCGGCGGTCTGATCCCGCCCGCACGGCAGCGACGAGGCCGGCGCCCTGTTCCGGGGCGCCGGCCTCCGGCATGCGGGGCCGGCCTCAGTCCGTTCCGGACGCCGCCGTCGAGTCGGACGCCGCGACCGGGCCGGGCACCCCGATCCGGCCGGGCACCGCGATCCGGTCGGGCGCCGCCTTCTGGGCGCGCAGGGCGCCGACCGTCCTCAGCAGGCGATCGGCCGGCTCGCGCAGGGCGGGGTGGGCGAGCACGGTGTTGCGCAGCCCCCGCACCGGTCTGCGCACCATCCGGTGGGCCGCGGCCACCGGATGGGCCCGGGTGGCGAAGCCCTCGGCGACGCGCAGATCACGGGTCTTGAGCCAGTCCTTGTACTCCTTGTCGCCGCGGCCCCAGTCGACCAGCCGCACCCCCTCCCGGCGGGCCGCCTCGGCGAGGCGCAGATGCATCATGAGGCCCGGCGAGTAGCGGTGGAAGCCGGGGTCGTACGCGGTGAACCAGGCCGCGAGCACCGTGCGCGAGCGCGGTCCGAAGTGCACCGCGACCGGCCGCTCCCCCGCGTAGAGCACGGACATCACGCCGGTGAAGTACGCCTCGCGGACCTGGAACAGGTACTCCACCAGGTCGACGATCCACGGCCGGGAGAACCGGTCCATCCGGCCCGTGCGGCGGTACTGGGCGGACTTCCACCGCATGAGCGTGCGCAGCACCTCGGGGTCGCGCTCGTCGAAGACGAAGCGGACCTCACCGGCGTCCCGCCCCAGCCGGCGCTCCTTCTTCAGGGTCGTCCTGGCGTGCCCCGGGTAGGTGGCGCGCAGCCACTCCGGGTAGCTGTCGTCGCCGTACTCCAGGTCGATCACCGGGGAGGCGAAGGTGCCGGTGACCGACGCCTCGAACGGCTTCTGGTCCGCGACGAGGTGATCGAACTCGAAGCTGGCGAGCCCGCAGGCCCGCAGCAGGTCCTGGGTGTCCCAGCCGACCCCGGGCCGGTGCACCAGGGCCTGGCAGTCGGACAGGCCGAGCCCGATCGCCCGGCCGACGCCGAGGGTGCCGCGCTCGTACGGGAAGAACCCGACCGGCTCCCCGTCCTCGTGCAGGACGGCCACCCGGGCCCCGCCGCGGAACCTGCCGACGCCGATCGCGAACTCGGGCGCCAGAAAGGGGTTGGCGTACTCGGGTGACTCGTCCATCGCCCGGTGCCACGCCCGTCTCAGGGACTGCGTCAGCTCGCCCGTTCTGTGGATCGTGATCTCCGCGGCGCTGCTGACGGATCGCATGCGATCGCTCCCCCATCCCCCGTGACGCCGACGGCCGCGAAGCGGACTTCTCGACCATGACCAAACGTCGCGGGAGTATGCGCACGTTGTCAAGGCTTTGTGGCGTATTGGCACAACTGCGGGGGCCGCGCCGGACGGTGACGGTGGGTCGGCTCGGATGTGCCGCGGTGAACGGGGGCGGCGACGGCCTGCCGCCCGGCGTGAAACCGGCCGGGCGGCTCAGCCCTGCGACTGGGCGATGTTCACCATCCAGGGCACGCCGAACCGGTCGGTGCACATGCCGAACACATCGCCCCACATCTGCTTCTCCAGCGGCACCGACACCGACGCGCCGGCCGACAGCTTCTCCCAGTAGCCGCGCAGCTCGCTGTCGTCGTCGCCGCTGATGCTCACGGAGTAGTTGTCGCCCGCCCTGTGCTGCATCTCCGGCGGGGTGTCGGCGCCCATCAGCGTGAAGCCGGCGGGCGTCTCCAGCATGCCGTGCATGATCTTGTCGGCCTGTGCGGCGTCCGGGTGGCCGAACTCGCCGTAGGTGTTCATGGTGAGCGTGCCGCCGAAGACGTCCTTGTAGAACTCCAGCGCCTGCCGGGCGTCGCCGTCGAAGCTGAGGTAGGGGTTGAGACGCGAGGCCATGGGAACCTCCCCGAATCGGGCGAATGGTCAGTTGTCCGCAGACTAGCTCCGGGCACTGACAACGGCCCGTCGGATCGTGGTGATCACGGCCGGGTCAGCAGGGTCAGGCCCTCGGGGGCGGCGATGCCGAACCTCCGGTCCAGGACATCGCGGGCCTCGGCGTCGTCCGCCAGCTCGCGCTCGGTGACGGTGCCGTCGGGGCCGGTCGCGGTCAGCAGCCGGTCGTCGAGGGAGAGGTGGCCGCCGTCCGGGGTGAGCCGCTGCACGTGGAGGCGCCGGCTGAACGGCGAGCGCGGGTTGGTGGCGATGTGCCAGTTGATGACCTCGAAGTCGGGGTGTTCGAAGGGCTCGACGGTGAAGGCGTACTGCGCCTCCCAGCCGTTGCCGGCGCCGTCCGGGGCCTCGGTGCGCTCCGGCCCCCCGGACCGCTCCGTGGCCTCGGCCTTCGCCGGCCGGTGGGCTTCGAGCACCCACATCGGCAGCGGTCCGCCGTGCGGGACCTGGAGCAGCCGATGGCGCCGCCCGGCGTCGCGGAACTCGGTGCCGGCCGTGAGCGGAACGGCCTCCAGCAGCGCGCCGAGCGCACCGAACCCGACGTCGGCGAGGTACGGCTGTGCATCGTCCGGGGCCTCGGCGAGCAGGGCCATGTGCGTGCGGGGGCGGCTCGTCAGCCGGTCGGCACCCACCACGACCCGGGCCGCCAGCCGCGTCACCCGGAATCCGAGCGCCTCCAGCGCGTGGGCGAACAGCGTGTTGTGCTCGTAGCAGTACCCGCCGCGCCGGCTGCCCAGCAGCTTCGCGGTGAGGTCGGCGATCGCGAGGGACGGCGCGGTGCCCCCGAGGGCGTCCAGGTTCTCGAACGGGACGGACCGCAGGTGGGCGAGGTGCACGCCCCGCAGGGTCGCGGCGTCGGGGCGGCGCTCCCCTTGCCATCCGATGTGCTGGAGGTAGGTGTCGAGGTCGAACGGGGCGGTCTCAGGCATGTCCTCACCTTAGGGATCACTGCCCGCTCCCGTCTGTCGGTCCCTGGTCCGGCCTCCGGCTGCGACTTTCGCCCTGGTCCCGGCCCGTGCGACCCCGCCGCACGGGGCCTCGGACGCGTCGGTCACACTCGTGAGCCGGGATGTGTGCACGCACCTCCGGGGCGTCGGGGGTGCGTGCGCCGGTGCGGACGAGCCTTCGGAGACCCCCTGTGAACGCAGTACCGGCCGCGGTGGCGGGCGCCGCCGTCTTCACCTGGCTGGGCATGGTGCTGGCCATCTCGTTCCTGGAGGCGCCGCTCAAGTTCCGCGCGCCGGGCGTGACGGTGGCGCTGGGCCTCGGCATCGGCCGTCTGGTCTTCCGCGCGCTGAACATCGCCGAGGCGGTCCTGGCCACCGCCGTCGTGGCGGCGGTCGCCGTGGGATCGCCCGGCGCCGCGATCGTCACGCTCACCGCGGTCGCGGTGGTGCTGCTGGTGGTGCAGCTGGCCGCGGTCCGCCCGGTGCTCAACCGGCGCAGCGACCGGATCCTCGCCGGTGAGCAGGCGCCCCGCTCCCGCGCCCACCACGCCTACATCGCCCTCGAACTGCTGAAGGTGATCGCCCTGGTCGCGCTGGGCGTGACGGTACTGGCCTCGGCCGCCTGAGCCGAGGTCACCCGTCCCGCCCGGGCGCCGCCGGTCACGCCTCCCGCGCGGCGTCCAGCCGGCCGACGCGGGCCAGGTTCTCGCGGTCCTCGGCGTCGTCGCCGGCCTCGGCCGCGAACCAGGCGTCGAGGATCTCCTTGAGCAGCGGTTCGGACGTCAGGCGCAGGCTGAGGGCGAGCACGTTGGCGTCGTTCCAGCGGCGGGCGCCGTCCGCGGTGTAGGCGTCGGTGCACAGGGCGGCCCGTACGCCGGGCACCTTGTTGGCGGCGATCGAGGCGCCGGTGCCGGTCCAGCAGCACACGACCGCCTGCTCGGCCCGCCCCGCGGCGACTTCCCGGGCGGCCGCCTCCGAGCACGCCGCCCACTGCGGGTCGTCACCGGGGCGCAGCGCCCCGTACGCCGCCACTTCGTGGCCGCGCCGTCCCAGCTCGGCGACCAGGGCGCGGGCCACGGGTTCGTCCATGTCCGAGGAAACGGAGATCCGCATGGTCCGGAGCCTACAGCGGCCCGGGCGCGCGGTGCCCGGCCCGCGGACGGGAAGGCCGTTCAGTGGCCGGCCGCGTCGCCCTGGGCCACCTCGATGTCCTGGTGGACTCCGATCGCGCCGGTCGCCGCGGTGGTGCAGGACAGCAGCGCGCAGGCGGTGAGCAG